>JAEVZE010000442.1 GCA_023392395.1 Bacillota bacterium | reverse complement strand
GCTGATCCTGCCGTAGGATACGCCGCCGTACTGGCTGAACAAGGACATTCGGTCCAGGATGGCGCCGTCGGGCTTGGACAGCACCAGCGTCTCCTGCCCGGTGAGCGACAGCTTGAAACCCGTGGCGTAGGCGCTCTTTGCGGTGTCGTACTTGTTCTGCCCATTCAGCAGCACCTTCAGGTAGCCGCCCGCCGGAAGCGTCGCCCCACTGGGGAACTGCCACTTGCGGGGCCGGTCCGGATCGTCCGAAAGACCGTAGCCGGAGAGGTCTACGGTCTTCATACTCTGGTTGTACAGCTCCACCCAATCGGCGGCGGATTTGGAGCTGCCCGGCTGCCGGGCGGAGGCCGAAGCCTCGTTGAGGAACAGGCGCACCGTGTTGGCGGAGGCGAGCTGGGCGTCCAGCGCGGCCGCGCTGTCCCGGGTGTTGGCAAGGCCCGGCGTGGGGGCGAGGGAATCCGTCCAGCCGCCGCCGCTCAGGGAGAAGGACTGGTCGGACTCGAGAAGGCCGTAATCCACCTTGTCCAGAAGGCGGCCCTGCTTGTCGGACAAGATCACCGTTTCGCCCTCGGGGTTCAGCCGGAAAGAGGCGTCAAGCCCGGTGTCGCTCCGGCCGGAGGCGTAGACGAGCAGGTATCCCCGGGCGGGGAGGACGGCGTCCTCCGGGAAGCGCCACTTGAGCGGTTTTGACGGGTCGTCAGACAGCGAGTAACCGGCCAGCGAAACGGCCTCGTCAGAGTCGTTGTACAGTTCGATCCAGTCGTCATACACGCCGTTGCGGCCCGCGTAGCTCTCGTTGTCGGCCATGATCTCGCTGAGCTTGACGGGGCTTGCGGTCTCGACGCCCGCGCTCGCGGCGAAGGCCTCCTGCGTGTTGGGCTTACCGGGGGTGTACTCCCCGGAGATCTCCCACTGGTCGTCCTGGGTCAGTCGGTAGACCTGGTTGGCCTGAAGTGCGGGCACGGTCAGCGACTCCATGATGTCGCCCTTCAGGTCAAACAACAGCACCTGGTCACCCTGGGCGCTCAGCTTGAACGGCGCGTGGAACGGGTAGCCGTTGGTGTTCTTCAGATCGTCGTCGCAGTAGACCAGGATGTACTCGTCGGGCTCAAGCGACATCTCCGGGAAGGTGAAGCGGACGAGCTTGTTCATGTCGTCCACCAGCGACCAGCCGGTGATGTCCACGCGCTCAGACGACGTATTGCGCAGCTCCACCCAGTCGGGGAAGCGGCCGTTTTCGTCGGTCACGGCGGTTTTGTTGGAGGTCATGACTTCGGTGATCTTGATCGCGCTCACCGGGGCGACCTGCGTGACGGCGTCGGTGGCCTGCGCGGCGTCGGGCAGCTTGCCCAGACCCCACTGATATTCCAGCACGTATAGCAGCACAATGACGGCGACCGCGGCGATGGCCGTCAGCGCGATGGCGCCAGCATTGAAGCGGGGCGCGCCGTGCGCTTTTTTGGTCTTCTTCTGCAAGGGACGCCTCCGGTACTACAATTTTTAGTATTATACCGTATATTTGGGAAAAACACAAATGGTTTCATTGGATCGCCGGCAAACTCCGCTCCTTCCATCGTTTCTGGCGACTTGTGCGCCAGAAACGTATTTTCTCCACCAGTTCGCAAACTGGTGGAGAAAATAATACCGTATGTCAGGGAGCCGCCCGGAAATTTCTCGGAATTTCAGGCTCCCGCAGGCTTCCTCCAATGCGATGAAAACCCCTCGGGGTTTTCATCGCCCGCAGCCGAAGGCGGCAAAAAACCCATCCGCCGTGGGCTCTGGTAGTTCCAAGGAGAAGACGCGCTCGAAGATGTCCTCAAGGCGGTGAGCGTCGGAGGAATTCAGGATTTTCCACTTGGAATAGTCGCCGGGGCAGGGCAGACCCTGCGCCACCTCCAGCGCGGCGAAATCACCGCCCGGCGGCAGAAAGCCCAGCGCGTTCAGGATGCCGTTCCCACCGCGGTTGATGTGGGCAGGCACCGGCAGGCCATGAAAGGCGCGGATTTCGCGGGTGAGGGCGTCAAGGTCCATGTCCAGCGCGGAAATCAGGAGCTTGGGCTCCAAACCGATCTCCCGGTCCTCCTGGTCCATGATCACCTGCCGCCCGAAGAAGTCCGGCATGTTGGGGATGTCGGGCAGGAGCGGATAGATGCGATCGGAAAATGCCGTCGCATCCGAAACGGTACGGAAATAGGCCAGCAGGTGCACTTCCTCCCGGGTGTTGAGCTCAAGGCCGGGCAGGAGGTTCACGCCCATCTCCCGGCAGGCCGCCTCCACCGCCGGAAGCTGCTGCGCTGTGTTGTGGTCGGTGACGGCGATCAAGTCCAGCCCTTTGAGGCGCGCCATGCCGGCGATGTTGCCGGGGGTCATTACCTCGTCGCCGCAGGGCGAAAGGCACGAATGCAAATGCAGATCGCAGTAGGCGCGCATGGGGCCTCCCTTCGCGGGGTGGGATACCGTTAAACCCCGGGAGAGTGTCGAGAGGACCGAAGTCCGCTTGACATTTTATCAAATCCGGCGGCATGTACGGCGGATTTGGCCTTCCCCTCAAGGTCAGCTTGCCCGACCGACGGGGAAAGCGTTCCCGTTCCGGTTTCCGCTCAAAAAAGCTCTCAAGCGGTTTAGGAAACCGGCCCGTTCTCCATTCGGATGAAAAATACGAAGCCAGGTTTCATCCGTGTGTGAGCGTCAGCTCTTTGTGATTCCGGCTTCGTACATCAGCCCGCACAGTTCGTAGGCCGTCTTTTCGCTGGACAGGATGGCGATGCCCTCGCTGTCCGCCCGGTCCAGTACGTCCTGCGGCACCGAAATGTTCTCCGGCACGAGGATGGCGGCCATCTCCATCAGCGTGGCCACGGCGACCACGTTCATGTGGGTCTGCACGGTGATCCAGGCCATGCCGTGCTTGCCGTGGGCCATGACCCAGCTCAATAGGTCGCAGCTGTACCCGCACGCCACTTCGCGGGTGGTGTTGGCATTGGGGGTGAGGAGTTTTGCGCCGGTCAACGTGATCAGGCCCTGAATGTCCATAGGTTCCTCCTGTAGTCCGGCTTTTTCGGAGGCCGGGTTTCTTCCCGCGGGGGTTTGGGGGCCGCAGTCCCCGATCTCATTACGGCAACCGGAGGGCGGTATGTACTACCGCAGGCTGCCTATACCGCTTAACGCGCAAGTCCGCCCGCAAGGAGGTTTGCAGGACTTGCGCTTCTGGATGAAAGACGCGAAGCGGGTTTCATCCACCCGCCTACAGGCGGGTGTTTTCAGACAGCGACACCATCTGCTTGGCCATCTCGCGGACGCGCTCCTTCAACACGAACAGGCAGTCGGTCTCATGGGCGAAGCCGCCCACAATGTCCTCCGCCAGCGCCTGGCAGGTGGGCGATCCGCAGGAGCCGCAGTCCAGACCCGGAAGTCTTTGCCGGATTTCCTCGATCTGGTCCATCATGTGCAGCGCCTTTTGCAGGTCGTGGTCCAGCTGCATGGCCTTGATGGGCTTGATCTCGTCGTCAAAGTACAGTTCGCCCTTGAGAGATTCGAATTCCTGGCGGGCGATGTTCTCATCGGGCGTTTTCGCGGGCAGGCGGCGCACCAGGTCCCGGATGCGGTTTCGGGAGATGAAGCCGTTTTCCAGCGTCAGCGGGCCGCCCACGCAGCCGCCAACGCAGGAGAGGCCCTCGAAGAAGGTGAGCTCCGGCAGGCGGTTGTTTTCGATTTCTTCCAGGACTTTGGCCACCTGGTCGATGCCGTCCACGGCCAGCGCGTTTTCGATGCCCGCGGCCAGCGCCTCGCCGCCGGTTTTCGCCCAGCCCAGGCCCAGCCCCGTGGCGCGGAAGGCCTCGTCCTTTTCATCCCCGGCCGGCGTGGCCTTGCGGATGTTGGTGGACAGAAGGCCGAATACCTCGACGATGGAGATTACGCCGTCCACCGCGCTGGTCTCGTGGCCCAGCGGGCGGCGGATGGCGGTCATCTTGGCGGCGCAGGGCGATATGAAAAAACACCCGACCTCGGAGGGGTCAACGTGGTTCTTTTCGCAGAACTCGCGCCGGGCGGACACCGCCGCCATCTCCATGGGCGAGCGAACGTCTACAATGTTGTCCAGCAGCTCCGGAAAGCGGATCTGGATCAGCCGCACCACCGCGGGACAGCTGGAGGAGATCAGCGGACGCGGGCATCCGGGCTGAGCCAGCCGCTCTCGCACCGCCATCGATACGATGTCCGCGCCGCGGGCCACGTCGTACACCTCGTCAAAGCCCATCATGCGAAGGCCCTGCGCCACAGCCGACAAACTGGGCAGCTTTTTAAACTGTCCGTACAGCGCGGGCGCGGGCAGCGCGATCTTGTAGGGGAAGCGGTTGATGGCGGCCAGCGGGTCGGTGGTGGGCACCTTGGCGTGGTGCTGGCACTCCCGGATGCACTCGCCGCAGTCGATGCAGCGCTGTTCGATGATGTGCGCGCGGCCGCCGTGCACCCGGATCGCTTCGGTCGGACAGTGCTTGAGGCAGTTGGTGCAGCCCACGCACTTGCTCTTGTCCAGCGTCACCGAGTGCATATAGTTGTTCATAACTTAAACCCCATCTCGATGGTTGTCCCCACTCCAACTTCGGAGTGGATCAAAAAATCGGTGGCGTTGCGCTTCATGTTGGGCAGGCCCATCCCCGCGCCGAAGCCCATCATGCGCACGTCGTCGGAGGCGGTGGAATAGCCTTCCTGCATCGCAAGGTCGATGTCCGGAATGCCCGGGCCCACGTCCCGGATGATCAGGGTCAGGTAATCGGGCCGCACGATCAATTCCATCTCTCCGCCCATCGAGTGGATGACCAGGTTCAGTTCCACTTCATAGGCGGCGATGGACACCCGGCGCACCACGCCCGAGTCCACGCCCAGCTTCTTCAGGATGGCCTTGATCTTTCGGGAGGCCTCGCCGGCTGTGGCGAAGTCCCCGGAGCGCACAGGGTAGGTCTCCCTGAGCGCGATGCTTCCGTTCTCCATGAAGTCCTATCCCCTCGCCCCGCTGGGAAGGCCGTTCTCAAACAGCCGCCCGCAGGATTCATACAGCGTGTACGGCGTGCCGATCACCGCGATGCCCAGATCCTCGGCCATGTCCAGCACTTCCCTGGGCGGAACTTTGCCGCGCACGAACACGATCAGCATCACATCCAGCATCTCGCACGTGCGCACCACGTGCATGTTGGTCAGGCCCGTGAGCAGCACCATGCGCTCCTTGGGGTAGGCCAGCACGTCGCTCATCATGTCCGATCCGCAGGCGGCCTGTACATCGCCCTCGGGCAGCGATCCGGAGAGCATCGAGGCGTCCAGAAGTCGAACGATTTCCGCGGCTTTCATTGGCATCATCCTCACATGGGGGAATTTCACTTTAGCCGGCGGCCAGGCGATTGATGTAATCGATGTGCCTCAGGCGCAGATCAATATAATTATACTTCATCTGACTAGAAAAGAAAAGGGGAGAAGTCTGGGCGTCAAAGAGCATGGTGGAGCAGGCGTCCTCAAGCGAGCTGAGCAGCGTTACCAGCCCCTGGGACGCCTGGTTTTCCTGACTGCCCGCGGCTTTTACAAGCGCCTCCCGAGCCTTTTTGGCCTCCGTCCGGGCGGAGAGCAGCGCTTCCCTTGCGCCGGAGAGTTGCAGCGTACCCGCATCCAGCGAAAATGCCGCCTCGCCCATATCGCCGGTGGCCCCCCGGAGCGCGTTCTCCGCGCCGATCAGCGCATCCACCTGGGCGCGGGAGCCGGTCAGCCGCACCGTAAGGCCCGCGGCCTCCCGCGTGGCGATGGAGGCGGAGAGCTTCTCTTCCTCATCCAGCTTTTTCATGACCTTCGCGGCCTCGTCGGCGGAATCATAGCCCGCGCCGATGATCAGGTATTCGCTGGAGCCGGGCAGGATGTAACCCGCCGCGCCGCGCGAAACGTACCGGGCCGCCTCGATGCGGGCCGCGGCCTCATCCCCCGCCCGGGACAGGACAATCAGGCTGACCGGAAGCGGCGACAGCTCCCAGGTGACCTGCTCCACCGGCGCCGAAACCGCCTGCTGTCCCGGCACGGACACGCCTTCGGTGACCAGGTACATCGTCAGCGCCGCGAGCAGCATCACCAGCGTCCAGGCGGGCGCGTAAGGGGGGTCGCGCCGGACGCGCACGCGCTTCATAGGCAGTTCTCCTTTCGGGGGCGGGTCGCACTTCCCCGGCCATTCTATGCGCGCCTTGCAAAGAGCAGGACAATCTGATATCATGGGCCGAAAAGGGAGGCGAGTACTTGAGGCAGCATCTGGATACGGCCCCGGTGCTGGAAAAGATGCGCGCGGGCGGCGAATGCCCGCTGTGCGCGCTGAAAAAGGAGAACGAGGCGGCCTATGTGGAGTACTTCCTCGGTGGTTCCGTCATGGAAGTGTCCACCCGCGTGGAGGTCAACCGGAAGGGCTTCTGCGCAAGACATCTGAAGCTTTTGTTTGACGCAAACAACCGGCTGGGCCTTGCGCTGATGCAGTTCTCGCACCTTGCGGAGGTGCTGGAGCGCATCAAGGCGCGCCCCGCAATCAAGCGCGGGCTGTTTGTAAAAAAAGAAGCGCCCGGATCTGAGCCGGGCTGTGCGCTGTGCGACAGGCTTTCCGCCACCATGCGCCGCTACGCGTTGACCGTGGCCGCGCTGTGGGCGCAGGAAAAGGAGTTCAAAGGGCTCCTTCAAGCCTCCAAGGGCTTCTGCCTGCCCCATTACGAGATGATCCGCGAAGAGGCTCCCGGCGCGCTGAACGGCCAGGCGCTGAATCAGTTCCTGGACGCGCTGGACAAGGTGGAAGTCGAAAACCTCGAACGGCTTCAGCGCGAGGTGGACTGGTTCGCCCAGAAGCACGACTACCGCAACCAGGACAAGCCCTGGGGCGAAAGCCGCGACGCCGTCGAGCGCTGCGCGAAGAAGCTCAGGGGGAGGTAGGAGAACGAGGGAACGCCGGGGACCGGGAGTACGCCAGGGCTTCGCCCCGGACCCCGCCAG
>JAEVZE010000429.1 GCA_023392395.1 Bacillota bacterium | reverse complement strand
CCGGTGGTCTGTGCGGCGGATCCGATTGCCGCCCCGTCGTCTTTTCAATCCCGGTGACCCGCGCCGGGAACGCGTTTCTGCCATCAATTTGAAAGCCGGTGGCAGAAACAATTCCTTCGGTCAGTGAACCGCTCGAAAATTCCTCAGAATTTCAGGCTCGCGCAGTCCTTCTCTTTCGAAGATGAAAGCCGCCTCAGCGGATTTCATCCGCCCCGCGTCAGCGGTACACATTCTCCGCGCCCCGATCGGACATCTCCGTCACCGACTGGGCTTTGAGCGTCAGGTAAGTCTGGCCTTCCAGGTCATACTTGTCCAGGGTGCCGATCACCTCGATCCAGTCGTTCTCCTCAGGCATCTCTCCGTTCCAGGAGAATTCAAACCCGCACATGGAGCCGTCGTTGCCGCAACAGCCCGGACCCACGCGGTAGACATAGTCGTAGGTGGTCTGGTTGGGCTCGTAGTATTCGGACGCGAACATGCCCTGCAGTTTGATGGTTCGGCCGATGTAGTCGTCGAAGTTCGTGTAGATCTCATTGATGTAGGTGACGTACATCTCCTCGGTCAGCTCGATCACATCGGAATTCGAGGCTGGGACCGCCTGTGCGCCGGACGCGCTGTCAGAGGCTTGCGTAGCATCCGGTATTCGCGAAGCGTCCGGCATCTGCGAAGCGTCTGTCGCTTGCGCGGAGGTCGCGCCCGGCGTGCCCTGCGAAGACTGCGCCTTTTCCACCGTACAGCCGGTGAGCGAAATCATCAGGCAGGTCGCAAGCAGAAAGTGTAAAAATCTTTTCATGTTCTCCTCCTCTCCCGCAGGAAGGCGGCGCCGGAAAATATCCCGAACGCCAGCATGTTGACCATGACCACGCTGGCCCCGGCGGGCGTCGCTGCAAGGTATGAAACGGTCATGCCGATGGCAAAGCAGACCACCGACAGAATGGCGGCGCAGACGATCACCCAGCGGTAGGAGCGCATTAGCCGCATCGAGGTCAGCGCCGGAAAAATCACCAGGCTCGAAATCAGCAGCGCACCCATCAGCCGCATGCCCACCACCACCGTCACCGCCGTGAGCAGCGCCAGCAGCATGTTGTACAGCCCCGCCTTCACGCCGGTGGCGCGGGCGAAGCCCTCGTCAAACGTGACCGCGAAGATCTGCCCGTAGAACAGCAGGTACAAAATCACAACCGCCACCGACAGCGCGATGCTCAGGCTCACATCGCTCTTGCTCATGGCCAGGATCGAGCCGAACATGTAGTTGCATACGTCCACGTTCATGCCGATGGTGAGGGAGATCGTCATCACGCCCACCGCAAGAGAGCCGGTGGAGATCAGCGCGATGGCTGCGTCCCCCTTGACCTTGCTGCGCTCGCCCAGGCGAAGCAGCAGAAACGCCGCCGCGATCACCACCGGGATCGCCACCATCAGCGGCGCCGCGCCGAAAGCGGTGGCCACGGCCAGCGCGCCGAAACCTACGTGGGACAAACCGTCGCCGATCATCGAATACCGCTTGAGCACCAGGTTTACGCCCAAGAGCGCCGCACACAGCGCCACCATCGTGCCCACGATCAAAGCGCGGGTCAGAAATGGGTAGGAGAGCATCTGTGTCAGCGTTTCAAGCATTCGCTTCACCCCCCAGGAACAGCCGCCCGGCCGCGCTCTCCCGGTATCCGTCGCAGGGGCCGAAGTAGAGCGGGCGGCCTGCCAGGTGCAGGATGTGGGTAGCGCAGCGGACGGCGGCTTGAATGTCGTGGGATACCATGATCACCGCGATGCCCTCGTTGTGGATGCCCTCGATCAACCGGTAGAGCTCCTGGGTGGCCACCGGGTCCAGGCCCGCTACCGGCTCGTCCAGCATGATCAGCCGCGTGGTGGCGCATAGAGCCCTCGCCAGCAGCACCCGCTGCTGCTGGCCGCCGGAGAGCGCACGGTAGGACTTGCGCTTGAAAGTCGCAATGCCCAGCTTTTCCATGTTGGCCTCGGCCAGCGCCCGCTCGCCCCGGGAGTACCAGGGGCGGGCGCCGCGTTTGTTGAGACAACCCGACAGCACGACCTCCCCGACGCTTGCGGGAAAGTCCTTCTGCGCGCTGGTTTGCTGGGGAAGGTAGCCGATTTCATCCCGTTTCAGGCCATCGCCTGTCGTGACGGTGCCCTCCCGAACTGGCTCCAGCCCCAGAAGTGCCTTGATCAGCGTGCTCTTGCCGGAACCATTCTCCCCGACAACGCACAGGGAATCCCCGGCGTTCATAGAAAAAGAGACGTCCCGGAGCGCCACACCGCCTTCGTAGGCGACCGAGATTTTTTCGCAGGCGAGCAGCATGTTACCGCATCGCCTCCCTGAGCGTCTCAAGGTTTTGGGCCATGAGGGAAAGATAGGTCACTCCCTGATCCAGGTCGGCCTGGGACACGTTGTGGCAGGAGTGGAACAGCGCGGTTTTCGCGCCGGTCTGCTCCGCGATGCTGTCGGCCACCAGATGATTGGAGAATTCGATGTAGAACACCGTGGATGCGCCCACGCTCTTCACCTTGTCGATCAAAAACGCGAAGGTGGCGGCGCTGGGTTCCGTCTCGGTGCTGCAGCCGGGGAAAGCTGCGTAATAGGTGAGGCCGTATTCGTCCGCAAAGTACCTGAGCGGGAAACGGTCGCCCACGATCAGCGTCTTGTTGGAAACGCCCGCGAAGAAATCCATGAACTGCTGATCCAGCGCCTCGAGTTCTTGGGTATATGCTTCGGAATTGGCCTGGTAGGCGGACGCGTTGGCGGGATCGAGGGCCGCCAGTTCTTTGGCGATGGCCTGTTCGATCCGGATGGCGTTTTTCGGAGCGGTCCAAACGTGCTCGTCGTACTCGATCTCAGTCGAACCCGCTTCCTGTTCCTCCTCGGCCTGCATGCCGGGCGCGGTCACTTCCTCCACCGCGGTCACGCAGTCGATCATCCGGACGGCAGGCGCTTTATGATCAAAAGAGGACAGGATGCCGTCCACCCAGGTATCGGACTCGCCACCCACGTAGAGGAAGAGCCCGGCATTCTGGATCTTCAGGATGTCCTGCGGGGTGGGCTCGTAGGTGTGGCTCTCCGCGCCGGGCGGCAGCAGCATGGTCACGGTGGCGCTGTCTCCCACAACCTGCCTGGCAAAATCATAGGCGGGAAAATTGGTGGCGACGACCGAGAACTTCTCAGCCGTGGTATCCTGCGCGAATGCCGCGCCGGCGAACGAAAGGGACACGACAACCAGGGCGGCCAAAGCCGCCAGCAATTTTTTCATCAGGAATTCCCTCCATGCATGAATTGGATATGGCGAATAAGCCCGCAACGCGGGCCGCACATGGAGAATCTCAATCGTTCAAACGGATGCTCAAAGAGACGGGAGAAGGGAAGAGGAGAACAGGGCATCGCGGCTGGGCCGGGACCGGCGACGCGAGGCGCTTGAGCAATTGCAGTGCGCGCGCAATCGCCAGAAGGCCTATAACCCGCATCGTGAACTGCGCGCCCGCATAGGCGACGCAGACCGGGCAGCGCCCGTCCTCACAGTGGTGGCCGGCATGCACGAACTGGAAGCCGATGGAGAAGAAGACCGCCAGTACAAACACCGCACACAGCAAAAGCGTGGTCCGCTTGATGGGTCTCGTCCGCATGACGACACCTCCTTTCACCGCTTTACGCAGGCTGGAGCGACGCTTTAACGCCGCCTTCCCCGCGTTGTCCATGGGACGAACGCGGGGTCAGTCCGGTTCCCGAATCTTTGGCAGTCTCGTCGGGCCGCTGGCGGATATGCCCGCTTACGACCTCGGCCCGGACGTCAGCAGCGCGGTGAGCGCTCCCTGCACATCGCCCTGAAACATGCCGCCGTGGAACGTGAAGACGCGCCTGATGTCCAATGCAAGCAGCTTCGAAAGCGACCGGTAGGCCAGCGCCATGTCCTGGGTGTAGGCTGGGTTGGGACCAACCAGCATGCCGCCCTCCACATTCAGTGCATCGCCCGCGATCAGCGCGCGCGCCTCCTCCACGTACAGGCACATATGGCCCGGCGTGTGACCGGGCGTGTGGACCGCCAGAATCCCGCCGCAGTCGTTAAGCCACTCGCCGTCCCGGAGCGTCCGGGCGACGGGCACCGTGCGCCGGACGTAGGCCTGCCGCAATTCGTGGCCCTCCGGCAACGCCTGCAGCTTGACGGGTGTCAAATCGCCCCGGATGTAGGGAGCTTCCTCCTCGTGACACAATACGTCGATCTGGGGGTACCGGGTCAGGATGTCCTTCAGGCAGCCCACGTGGTCCATGTCCTGATGGGTGAGCAGAACCTTCGTAAGCGCCGCCGGGTCGCAGTCCGCCGCGCGCACGGCATCCAGCACCGCCTCCGACAAGAGCGGATAGCTGGTGTCCACCAAAATCAGGTTTTCCGAATCGATCAGCAGCACCGGACGCGTGATCCCGCGCTCCGAATGGATCTCCAGCATTTTGACTTCCATGCGTTCGCCTCCCCATCGGCTATCCCTCCCGATTATCGCCGGGAAAAGGCGGTTTGTCAACGGCCGCAGGTCCCGCGCGGGTTGACAAAGCCGTTATGCAAGGTATAATGGATGTGGGAAATTATGAAAAGGCGGGCCGCCATGAAGCGACGGGCCTTGTATATTTTCGCCGCGGTGGTAACGCTTGCGGCGCTGGGCGCGCTGATCTGGACGGGCGTCTTGCGCCCCAACGGACTGATTGCCTCGCGCTATCCGGTGCGGGGCGTCGACGTGTCCGAATACCAGGGGACGATCGACTGGGCGAAGCTGTCCAAAGGGCTGGACTTCGCCTTTATCAAGGCCACCGAGGGCGCGGGGTATCACGATCCCACCTTTCAGGCAAATTTTGAGGGCGCGGCGGAGGCGGGGCTTCTGACCGGCGCATACCACTTCTTCAGCTTTGAAAGCTCCGGAAAGGCGCAGGCGGAAAACTTCCTCCGCATCGCGGGTGACCTCAACGGGCGGCTGCCGCCGGTGGTGGACGTGGAGCTTTACGGCGCTTTCCGGAAAAATCCGCCAAGTCTTGCCGACGTCTGCGCCCGGCTGGACCCGCTGCTTGCGCGCCTGGAAGCGCGTTACGGGGTAAAACCCATCCTGTATGCGACCGGCGCGTCCTGGTCAATGTATCTGAAGGATGCCTACAAAGATTATCCCTTGTGGATCCGCGAGGTATACCTGGTCCCTCGCATGCCCTTTCTGTTCTGGCAGTACTCCGACCGCGGCCGCCTCGAGGGCTACGACGGGCCGGAGGAATTCATCGATCTCAACGTATTCAATGGCCCCAAGGAAGCGCTGGATGCGCTGAAGCTTTCGTAAGTTCTACCGCGGAAAATGGGCCGAAAGGCTCGGGAGGCTTGAACATGCAGGGGAACAACTGGCAACTTCTGATCCTGCTGGTGGTGGCGGTGGTCATCTACGCGCTGGTGCAGGCGCACAGGAAGCCCACGGACGACGAGGATGGCGAGGGTACGGAAGCGCCGGAGGACGGCAGCGCGCCGGACGAACACGCCGTGCCGGGCGGGAACCCCCCGGAGCCGGAGGCCGCGGAAGTGCCCTGGACCGAGTGTCAGGAGCAGCTGTCGGAAGCGCCGCCCCTCTCCGAGTGCGACCAGGTGGAATTCGATGAGCCGGACGAGGCCGGGACCGCGCACGGGGACGAGACGGAGGAAGAAGCCGCCCGGGAGACCGAGGTCGAGCCGGTTCCGCCGTCCAAACATTCGCTGGGCATGGCCATCCGCGCCCGTGCGTGGCGGCTGTTCCGCGAGAATTATAGAAAGATCCTGCCGCTGTCCGGGATTGTGGTTCTTTTGATGACGATCAGGCTGCTGATCCAGAAAACGGGCTTGTTTCCCCACTGGCTGATGGGCGTCGCCGGGCCCATGAATCTACTCGTCGCGCTGGTCGCGCCGGTAGTCACGCTCGGCGCGGCCTACGCCGCCGTGCGGCTCTGGGACGGGGAAGCGCCGCGCCCCGGCATGCTTTTTCACTTCCTCAAAGAGCGTCGCTACTTCCCCGCGCTGGGGCTGATGCTGCTCAATGGGTTGGTGCTGCTGCTTCCGTCCCTGGTGCTTCCGATCACATTCAGACTGATCCATGCTATCTTTTTCAGCGGCTCTTCGGCCATTCCGATCAGCGACATGGGGGTGTTCCTAATATACGCCGCAACACTGCTCATTCTATGCTTAAGACTATGGATTGCGGCCTGGCTGCAGATGGCGGGCTTCGCGTATGTCCGCGCGCCGGAGCGCGGCGCGATGGCGGCGTTCCGTGCTGGTTTCCGGGTGGGAAGCCGAAACTCTGGAAGCTTCGTGGGCATGATGATTGCCGCGGGCTGGCCGTTTGCCGCCCTGTCCGTGCTGGGGTACCTCATATCAATTTGGGAGCCGGTGGCACGCTCACCGCTTACGTCCCTGGTGTCCTCGGCTTTGTTCCTTCTTTTAGTGCTGTTCTACGGTGGCTACATGCTTCTCTCGATGGCGGGCCTGGCCGCACGGCTATATCCGGAGGAGGCCGCGCCGATGGAGAGCAATGAAGACGCCGCGGCGAATGCGAACGATGCGGGCGCCGAAATGGATGCGCGGGACTGACCGGGCGTACAATTAGCATTAAAAACCTTTCGGGATGGCGCTGCAAAAGGATGAAAAGGTCAGTACGGAGCATCGGCTCGGTACTGACCTTTTTGGCGCCGCCACGCATTCGCTACTTCGCCCCGTCCTCCAAGATCGCCCCGCCCAGCGACTGCATCTTTCGCACCTCCGCCTCGATGACCGCCCGATCGACGGTGAACCCCTTCGCTTCCGCCACCAAACGCTTGATGAACCATGCCAGCGCCGCGACCATCAGGCCCACCGCGAAGGTCACGATCCAGTAAGCGTACTGCGCCTCCATCCCCTCACCCCGCATTCCCGCCGGAATAAAAAATTCCGGAAGTGTTACCACTGCCGGAATTCTACCCGATCGCCGCGCGAAACGCCGCGCGAAGCGGTTCGCAGTTTTTCTTCGCCGTTTGATCCGCGCTTGCCCGATGCAAAGCGCGCTTGGCCTTCCTGCCTAACTCAACGCGCAAGACCCCGCCTCGGCGCTTCGGACAGGATCATCTGAACCGTGCGCATGGAAACGCCGTAGCGCCGCGCCAAAACCTGGGTGTTCATGCCGTCGTACTCCGACCGGATGCGCCGGGCGCGCTGCGCCGCCGCCAGCGCGTCCAGCTTGGGGATGTAGAGCGGCGCGCCGCCAAAAACCTCGCACAGCCGGATCGTCGCCTCTAGGCCGATGACCTCCGCCAGCCTCCTGTGCGCCTCGGGCAGCATCTCCCGCGTAATGTTCTCCATGACGTACGCTCCTTTCGTGCGGGACAGCCCCGCCAAACACGCCCGGACAGATCCCGCCCGTCCGTCCAATCCGTCGCCCTCATACGCCCGGAGGGGTGCAGGCCG
>JAEVZE010000385.1 GCA_023392395.1 Bacillota bacterium | reverse complement strand
CCTACAGCGTGGACGTGCTGGGCGAGCCGGAGGCAACCGACATGAGTTCCCTCGATCCATCGAAGTACGGCGTGATCGTCTCCAGCGGACGCAGAAGAGGGCTATTGCTCCCGATGCTGGAGGGCGTGGACACGGCAATCCAGCAAGTGGCCATCGCCCGGCGCAAAGCGGGCATCGGAGAGAAGGAGCCTGTGACGCTGGAGCGCTTTCAGGTGGTGCGCTACAAATGACGCCTGTATTGACCCCGACAAAAGACCCGGCGACGGCGCAGGCGCGCGCGGGCGGCACACCGGAAAGAAAACCCTGCCCCGTCTGTCCGCATCACTGCAATCTCGCCGAAGGCGGAACCGGCCTGTGCCGCGCTCGGGGCGGCGAAGGCGGGAAGAACTGCCTGAACTACGGGGACATCGCCTCTCTCTCGCTGGACCCCATTGAGAAAAAGCCGCTCAAGCGGTTCCAGCCGGGCGGCATGGTGCTTTCCGTGGGCAGTTTCGGCTGCAACCTGCGCTGCCCGTTCTGCCAGAACCACGAAATCTCGATGACCTCCCCCGGCGGCAGGCAGAAGGCGAGCCCGAAGGAGCTTGCAAACTTGGCAGCATCACTCCAATCGAAGGGCAACATCGGCCTGGCCTACACCTACAACGAACCGCTGGTGGGCTACGAGTTCGTGCGGGACTGTGCAAAGGAGATCCGCGCCCGTGGCATGCAAAACGTGTTGGTCACCAACGGGAGCTTCTGTCTGGAGCCACTGGAGGAGCTGATCCCGCTGATCGACGCGGCCAATGTGGATTTGAAGGGCTTTACGCAAGAATTCTACGGCTGGGTGGGCGGCGACCTAGAGACCGTCAAGCGGTTCATCGCCCGGCTCGCGGGAACCTGCCACGTGGAAGTGACCACGTTGATCGTGCCTGGCCGAAACGACGGCGAGGAAGAAATGGATCGGCTTTCCTCCTGGCTGTCTGGCCTTGGCGACATCCCGCTGCATCTCTCCCGCTGCTTCCCCCGCTACCACTTCGACGCCGCGCCGACGCCTGCCGACAAGCTGTACGCGCTGGCCGACATCGCCCGAACGCACCTGAAATACGTCTATCTCGGAAACATCTAAACCGGCATCATGCGAAAAGCCGCCCACATGTTTCTTGCGGGCGGCTCAGATTGATGGCAAACCCGGCGTTCCTTCCAATCGTTCCCGGCGACCCGTGCGCCGGGAATGTGTTGCTTCCACCAGTTCAGAAACCGGTGGAAGCAACAATACCATAAGTCAGTGAGCCGCCCGGAAATTCCGAAGAATTTCAGGCTCGCGCAGACTTCTTCCTGAGCGTTGAAAAACCCCCGGGGGGTTCTTATCGCTCAGAGCCGCCCACATGCTTCATGCGGGCGGCTTTTGCTGTAATATTTCATTTCTCCGGAAACAATTCTGCGGTCATCACTCCGGCGCGGTCCTTGAGGCCGGCTTCCAGCTTCCGGTAGGACGCCAGCAAATATGACCCGCACTCGGTCAACCGGGAGCCGCCGCCCGCGCGCCCGCCGACGGAGCGCACAATCAATTCAAAGCCCAGCGACTTTTCGCAGTCGTTCACCACATGCCAGGCGCGGGAATAGGCCATGCCCATCTCCCCCGCGGCTTTGCGCAGCGAGCCGTCCTGCTCGATGCGCTCCAGCAATTCCGCGATGCCGGGGCCGAAGCATTTCTCTCCCTCGGATGTGAACAGCCTGACGCCCAGCCGGACGGCATACGTACTCATCGGATGAAGTTGGTAAAGATGCGCTGTGCTGGCGCGGGCGGCGTGATGCCCGTCGCCTTCCCCGCCTCGATGCATTTGAGCAGGTAGGCCATGTTCGCGCCCAGTACGCGCATCGTCTGCACGCCCTCCTCGTCCTTCATGACCTCGGCGGGTTCGTTGCCGTGCACCATGTTCCAGTAGGTAGACGATACCAACGGCATCTGCGCGATGGTCGGATACTTGTTCAATACCTCCAGCGCGGCGGTGGTGCCCGCACGCCGGCCGGACACGATGCAGGCGGCGGGTTTTAAGCGCATCAGCGCGCTGCCCGCGAAGAACATCCGGTTGAGCAGCGCGATCAGGCTTCCGTTGGGCGCGGCGTAGTAGACGGGCGAGCCGATCACCAAGCCGTCGCAGCTTTCAAACTTCGCCAGCGCCTGGTTTGCGATGTCGTCAAAGGCGCAGCGGTTGTTGCGGCAGCCGCCGCAGTCGATGCAGCCGCGGACCGGGAGCCTTCCGATCTGAAAGACTTCCGCTTCAATGCCGTTCTTCTCCAGCGCTCCGGCGACTTCCTTAAGCGCGGTGTAGGTGCAGCCGTCCGGATTGGGGCTCCCGTTGATCAAAAATACCTTCATTCGTAAACCCTCCCGAGATCAAACTTTTGATGATCGCATATCCAGCCAAGGCAATCGTATACGCAAACTCCGAGAGGCTTGGAGGGCCACAGCCCTCCATGTTCAATCATATGCGTCGGCTTTGCCGGCGCATATGGATTCATCCCAAGGGCGAGCTTGCCCACCCGACGATGAATCGGTACCTTCTGCCGGATTTCGCCCGAAGTTTCCCGAAGGAAATTCAGAAATCCGCTTTCCCTCCTCATGCAATCGCATACGATGTAGTCGTATACGATTGCCCCGCTAATCCAGCAGTTCCAGCTGAACGGTCAGCGTCAGTTGCTCCGCCTTCTTGCTGAGTTCCCCGGTGACCGGGTCGTAGGCGCGGTACACAGCCAGTTGCATCGAATCCCCCGCCTGGTGGCGGTCGATTTCGCCGGTCAGCTCGTCGATGGTCTTGACGCGCAGAGTGTTGATGGTGGTAATGATGTCGTACGCCTTGAGCCCGGCTTTGTCGGCGGGGCTACCCGGCTCCACATTCATCACCTGCACGCCCGCCGGTGGATACTTGGGCAGCGCCTCGTCCGGGCCGTCAAAGTCCTGCACGGTGACGCCTAGCCGCGGGCGAACCACGTGGCCGGTGGCGATGATCTGCTGAATCAAAGGCTTGATGGTGTTGATCGGGACCGCGAACCCGAGTCCTTCAAACACTGTGGTGGTGTCGTACATGATCTTGAGGGTCGGGATGCCGATCAACTCGCCCTTGGCGTTTAACAGCGCGCCGCCGCTGTTGCCGGTGTTGATGGCCGCGTCGGTCTGGATGACGGAGACGCTGCGGGTAAAGTTGCCCGCGTCCACGTCCGCCCGGTTGAGCGCCGAGATGATGCCCGCGGTCACAGTGCCAAACAGCACGCTGTTGGTGGCCCCGGGATTGCCGATGGCGATGGCCAGGTCGCCGATCTGGAGTTGGTCGGAATCGCCAAAGGGCACGGGCTTGGCGTCAATCTTCTGGTCAATCTTAAGCACCGCGATGTCGGTGCCGTCGTCGTAGCCCACCAGCTTTGCCGGGATGCGCTCGCCATCCAAAAGTTTTATGTCCAGCAGGTCCGCACCGTCCACCACGTGGTAGTTGGTGATGATGTAGCCCTGCTCGTCAAAGTAGACGCCGGAGCCGTAGGCTTGATCCTCCGACTGCGCGCCGTCCTCAGGGTTCCAGCTCTGCAATACATTGATCACCTGCACGACCGCCGGGCGCACATTCCGCGCGATTTCAGGGATCGGGTTTTCCGAAGAATACACCACCGAATAGGGCGTCCCGGTGCTGGATGCCTGAGCCACCAGCCCGCCCGCCAGCGCCGACAGCAGAAGCGCCATCAGAAACGCCGCGTACCGCCTCAATTCCCCTGCCCTGATGCGCCTCATCATGTTTTTCCCTCTCCAATCTCCGCCTTCGCCCGCTCCAGAGTGAAGGTGAACGTCGTACCGGTCGCGCCCGTAGACACCTTGATGGTCTGGCCGTGCTGATCCAGGATTTTTTTGACGATCGATAGTCCCAGCCCCGTGCCCATACCGGAAGTATGCGCCTTGTCCGCCTTATAAAACCGGTCGAACAGGAACGGAAGGTCCTCCTGCGAAATGGCCGGGCCCTCGTTGAACACGCTGACAAAGCAGGTTTCGCCCGCAGGGGCGGTGGTCAGAGCGATTTTTGCGCCCTCCGGCGCGAATTTGACGGCGTTGTCGATGAGATTCGTGGCCACCTGGCGAATGCGGTCCGCGTCGGCCAGTACGCGGCAGGGTTCTTCGCGGAAGTCCACATCCACTTCCAGGCGCTTGTCGTCGATGCGCTGCTCAAACTTCAAAAGTTCGACGCGCATCAGCTCGTTGACGTCAAAGTTGGTCTTCGACAGCGGGAACTTGCCCGATTCAAACTTGGAAAGCTCCAATAGGTCGTTGACCAGCTTGGTGAGTCGGGCGGACTCGGACAGCACCACCTGAAGGTACTTGGGCCGCTCCTCCTCCGGGATCGTACCGTCCAGCATGCCCTCTACGTACCCGCTGATGCAGGTGAGTGGCGACCTGAGCTCGTGAGACACGCTGGCCACAAAGCTGCGCCGGGATTCTTCCAGGTTTTTCAGGTCCTCCGCCATCTGATTGAGCGACGCGCCCAAATTCGTCAATTCTTCGTCGCCGCGGATGTCCACCCGCTCGTCCAAACGGCCCGCCGCGAACAGGGTGACCGCGCGGTTGATCTTGCGAAGCGGCTCGGACTGCCGCTGGGAGATGAACCAGGCCAGCGCCGCGCCCACGACCAACGCAACCGCCGCCGCAATCAGCGCGTTTCGCACCATGTCGCTGTAGTACACCGACTGCGACTCGATCGAGATGTGGAGCAGCACCGCGCCCACCACCCGCTGCCCCTTGAACATCCAGGGCACGCCGATGGTCACGATCTTGTTTCCCAGTTCCGGGATCAGCCCTTGCACGCGGATCTCCTGCCCGGACAGCACCTTGTAAATCTGCTCCAGCACGGAGGCGTCGTTGAGCTGCTCGTTGGTGTATTCCTGCCGCCCGAGGATCAGCGTCGCGCCGCTTGAGGTGACCAGCCACACGCTGGCGTCGTAGTTTTCGCCGATCTCGGTGATCTTCCAGTTGAGCGCATTGGCCAGCGAGGCGTCGTTCCGGCCGATGGCCAGGCTGTCCCGCTGGGACAGGAGCTGCGCCACGTCCCGCGCCTGCATGCGCACTTCATCTTCCAGCTGGTCGCGCCGCTCCTCCCGCACCATGACGACCATAAGGAGCGACAGCACCACCACCGTCAGCATCAGCGCCGCCAGGAACGCGCCGAACATGCGCCAGAACAGCCTGTTTTTCATCTATTTGACCTCGAACTTGTAGCCCACGCCCCAGACGGTCTTGAGATTCCAGCCTAATTCCCCGCCGTCCAGCTTCTCGCGAAGCCTTTTAATGTGCACGTCCACCGTGCGGGAGTCGCCGAAGAAGTCGTAGCCCCATACCTGCTCCAAAAGCTGCTCTCTCGTGAACACCGCGCCGGGATGGCTGGCCAAAAAGTAGAGCAGCTCCAGCTCCTTGGGCGGCATCTCTACCGGGCGGCCCATGTAGGAAACCGTATAGTGGCTGATGTTGATCGAAAGTCCTGGGAACACCAGCTCCTTGTCGGGCGCGTCGGCGCTCTGGTAGCGGCGGATGACCGCCTTGATCCTGGCCACCAGTTCCTTGGGCTCGAAAGGCTTGGAGAGGTAGTCGTCCGCGCCCAGTTCCAGGCCCAGGACTTTGTCAAAGGTCTCGTCCTTCGCGGTTAGCATGATGATGGGGATGTTCGAGACCTTGCGCACCTCGCGGCACACCTGCCAGCCGTCCATGCCGGGCAGCATGATGTCCAGCAGGATCAGGTTGGGCGCGGCGGCCTTGAACTGCTTGAGCGCGTCGTCGCCCCGCTCGGCCTCCTGCACTTCAAAGCCCTCCCGCGTCAGGTACAGGCTGACCAGTTGGCGGATGTTGGGATCATCGTCGACCAGCAGGATCTTGGTCTTGTTCATAGAATACCCCCTTATACCAATGCAAAATATTGTTTCGTCCAAAGCGGCGAGAGATTTTAGATAGCAGGACCAGGAACCGGAGCGAGTCGACCCTTCGGGATACGCCTTTGGCGTGAAATGCAGCGCTACGGTGAGTGGAAGGTGACAACGCCCTGCGCAAAAAGATCCGCCGCGACGACGAAAGAATGTTTGGAATTGGTATTACTTGAGCGTGACCACCGTCACGCCGTCCTCGCCCTCGCCGTAACGGCCCAGGCGGAACTCCTTGACCATCGGGTGCTGTTTCAGGTACGATTGCACGCCGCTGCGCAGGACCCCCGTGCCCTTGCCGTGGATGATCGACACGTTTTTCAGGTGCTGAAGCTGCGCGCCGTCCAGGAACATGTCCACGGCCAGCAGCGCTTCATCCAGCGTCATGCCGCGCAGATCGCACTCCATCGACACCGGCCGCTGCGCGACCGAGATGGTACTCGCCGTGCGCTCCTTCTTGGTTTCCTTCACGCGCTTGAGGCCTGTAGCGGCGATTTTCAATTTCATTACACCCGCCTGCACCAGCGCCTCGCCCTTGTCGTCGGGCGGATTGATGACCACGGCCCGGGTGCCCGTCTTGACGATCTCCACGTTTTCGCCGGGCTTCAGGTCCTTGGGCGCAACGTTGTCCTGCGGGGTCTCCGCCATGCGCTCGCCGTTTTCGTCAATGCCATTCTGCAAGCGCGCACGCATCTCGTGCAGTTCGTGCTCCCGAAGCGGCGCGCCCTCGTTTCGGCGGCTGCGCTTGAGTTCGGAAATGATCTGCTCCGCCTCCCGCTGGGCTTTCACAAGCACCTTGCGGGCGTCCTCCTTGGCCTTCTTCATCGCGCTTTCGCGCTGGGCTTCAAGTTCCCTTTGCATCTTCTCGGTCTCATCCCGCAGCGCCTGGGTCTCCCGGTGGGCTTCTTCCGCGAGCTTGCGCTCCTTTTCCGCGATCTGCCGGTGGTATTCGGCGTTGGCGATCACGTCCTCAAAGCGGATCTGCTCCTTGCTTAACCGTTCGCCCGCGCTTTGAATCAGATGTTCGGGCAGGCCGAGCTTGCGGGAAATCTCAAAGGCGTTGGACTTGCCGGGCACGCCGATGGAGAGGCGATAGGTGGGCCGGAGCGTTTCCACGTTGAATTCCACCGAGGCGTTCTCCACGCCCTTTGTGGACAGCGCGTAGGCCTTGAGTTCCGAATAGTGGGTGGTGGCCAGCGTGGCCGTCTTCAGGGTCAGCAGGTACTCCAGAATCGCCATTGCCAGCGCCGCGCCCTCGGTGGGGTCGGTACCCGCGCCCAGTTCGTCAAACAGCGTCAGCGATTTCGGCGTGACGCTCTTCAAAATCTCCACGATGTTGGTCATGTGGGAGGAGAAGGTAGAGAGCGACTGCTCGATGGACTGCTCGTCGCCGATGTCGGCAAACACTTCATCGAAGATCGCAAGCTCAGTGCCCAGGTTCGCGGGCACGGCAAGGCCCGCCTGAGCCATCAGCGTCATCAGGCCCACGGTCTTCATGGTGACGGTCTTGCCGCCGGTATTGGGGCCGGTGATGATCAGCGTCGTGAACTCGCCGCCCATCCACAGGCTGATGGGCACCACCTTCGCCCGGTCGATCAGGGGGTGACGGCCCGATACGATGCTGATGCGCCCTTCGGCGTTCAGCTTGGGCTCCACCGCCTTCATCTGTCGGCCCAGAATGGCCTTGGCAAAGATCATGTCCAGTTCCGCCAGGATGTTGAGGTTGCTTACGATGAAAGAGGCATCCGGCGCGACCTCGGCGGACAGCGCCGCCAGGATGCGCTCGATCTCCTTTTCCTCCTTGGCGGCCCACTGCTTCAGGTCGTTGCCCGCCTCCACCACCGCCATGGGCTCGATGAACAGCGTTGCGCCGCTGGCCGACTGGTCGTGGATCAGGCCGGGCACGTTGGCGCGGCACTCCGCCTTGACCTGCAGCACGTACCGGCCGTTGCGCTGGGTGATGATGGCGTCCTGCAGGTACTTCGCCTGCTCGCCGCGCAAAAAGCTGTTCAGCTTCTCTCGCATCCGGTCGGCTAGAAGCCTGAGATGCCGACGGATGTCATACAATTCCGGGCTGGCCCGGTCGGCGATTTCGTCCTCCGACAGGATGGCGTTGAAGATGGTCTCCTCCAGCTCCCGGTGGGTATTGAGATGGGAGGCCATCTGGGTGAGCAGCGGGGTGTTCTCCCGGTCGGTGACGATGGCCGCGCGCACCAAGCGCGAGGCCTTCAGCGCCTCCGCTACGTCCAATAGCGCCTTGGGCGACAGCGTGCCGCCCGCCGCGGCGATCTTGACGAAACCGCTCACGTCCGGGAAGTACTGCATCGGCGATCCGCCGGTATAGGCCATGATCGTCCCGGCCTCCGAGGTTTGGTTCTGCCACAGGCGCACCATTTTTTCGTCGCCGGACGGAACCAGCGCCTGTGCCCGTTCCCTGCCCGATTCCGACAGGCAAAGCTGCGCAAGCTGATCGCGGATCTTGGTGAATTCGAGAACCCGAAGGTTTCTCTCTCGCATAAAGGTCATTCCACTCCTCTGAAATAGTGACCAGTGGTGGTTTTCAGCGCGTCCACCGCGCCCCAATATGGAAGGGCTTTGAAATCTTCACCGTCCAGCGCCGCGCGGTGCAGCCGCACGATCGCCTCGGGCAGCGAATCCTCCCCCGTCAGCCGGATGCGCCACCGGGCCGCGTCTGGAATTCTTCCCGCGTTTCGAAGCAGCATCAGTGGCACGCAGTTGTCCAGTTCCACGATGCAGCCCGAGCCCGTCTTGAGCCTGCGTATCGGGAAGCGCGCGCCCTTGCGGTCGGTGAGCGTATGGGCTTCAAGGCCCGCTTGCGGCTTCTCGTCGCACAGGCGGCAGGTTTCGTGCCGCCCGCCCAGACGCGCGCGTACCGGGCAGTGCCGAAGGCGCATCAGCTGCAGCCGCCCGTAGACAAACAGTTCTTTCTCCCCGCCGAGGCGCTCGATGTCCCTTGCGGTCATCTCCACGGATGGCATGTACGGAAGGCCAAACCGCGAGGCGGCGCGGCTGTTCATCAGGTTCATCGGCGCGTCCAGCCGCGCGGGAGCACGCCAGGAGAGCGAAAGGTGCGAAGGATTCGACAGCAGCACCGCGGCGACACTTAGGTTTTCATTCGCCCACCGGTGCAGCCGCGCAAGGTCGTCCCCGTTCAAGGTCGGCGGCAGCGCCAGCGTAAAAGGGACGACCGGCGCGCTCGCCAATCCATCATCCGTCACATCCGAAGGCTCGAAGACCACCTCGTCCGCGCCCCAACCCGAGGCCTGTTCCAAAAGCGCTGCGTCGCGGGCCTGCACCACCAGCGCAGTCTTGCCCTTGGGTGGCTTGGCCAGAATGATCTCCGGCAGCGGCAGAATTTCCGACCCGCAGCCACGCCGCCGCGCGATTCGCGTTTTGCCCAGAGCTTCCAGCGCCCGCCTGCGAATGTCGTTGACCTGAGACACCGGCAAAAAGGCGTCCGGGCTGAGCAAAACGCGGATTTCCCGGAATTCGTAGGGCGTGCCGCCGGTCTTTTTCATCTGCTCGACCAGCCGCGCTTCCTCCGCCGGGCGAGACTGCGCCGCCTGCACGTCCTCCCCGTAAACAAACGCGCCGTCCTCGCCGTCGGTGACGGAAAGCGCGAGCGGTTTTCCGGTTTCGACCGTCAGCACCGCGTCCACCGGGATCGGCCTTAAAACGCGCGGGATTTCGCCCCGGCCCTCCACGTGCTTCTCACTCTGGTCCTCGATCAATGCCTGATCCGTCAGCCCCGGCCCGTACCCTAAAGTATACCCCCGGTTAAACACGTGCCGCAACGCATCCGGCCTTGGCGGATCCCCCGCCTCCAGCGCGTCCAGCGCGCGGCGGTAGGCGGCGGTTACCTGGCCGACGTATTCCGACCCCTTGAGCCGCCCTTCGATCTTCAGGCTGCCTACGCCGATTTCCTTCAGCCTGGGCAGATTTTCGAGCTGGTTCAGGTCCCGTGTGGATAGCAGCGCGCCCTCGACATTCACGGCAAGCCCTTCCAACTGATAATTCAAACGACAGGGCTGCGCGCACAACCCCCGGTTGCCACTGCGCCCGCCGATGAGGCTGGACATGAGGCACTGTCCGGAACAGCTGACGCACAGCGCGCCGTGGGCGAATACCTCCAGCTGAACACCTCGGTTCGCGCTCTTCTCAATCTCCGAAAAAGCCATCTCGCGGGCCAGCACCACCCGCGTAAAACCGTTCTCCCGCAAAAAGTCCACGCCTTGCCGGTTGTGCACGGCCATTTGCGTCGAGGCGTGCAACTCAAGGTCCGGCAGCATCGCCTTCAGCGCAGCCGCCACGCCGAAATCCTGCACGATGGCCGCGTCCACACCCGCGCGGGCCATCTGCTCCGCCAGCTCGAAAAGCGTGGCGAATTCCTCGTCCCGGATCAGCGTATTGACCGTCACATAGGCACGGCGGCCCCGCTCGTGGCAGAAGTCCGCCGCGCGCGTTAGGCCCTCCGCGTCGAAATTGCCCGCGTTCTTCCGGGCGGAAAGCGCTTTGCCGCCCAGGTATACCGCGTCCGCGCCCGCCTCCACCGCCGCCACCAGCGCATCCATGTCACCCGCCGGGGCCAGCAGTTCCATCGGCGCGGGCTTTCTAGAATCCATCACTTGCGTCCTCTCGTCCCTCGCACGCTTTATTCGCCCGAGAGTTTACTCAGCTTTTCCCGAAGAGCCGCGTTCTCCTCCCGCAATTCGCCAATCTCGCGGCGCAGGCGATTGTTTTCGTCGTGCGCCTTGATCATGTCGTCGGTCACGTTCAGCGCCGTCAACACCGCCAGCTGCGCGGACGGCAGCCGCATCGCAAGCCCCAGCTCAGTCATCTTCCGGTCCACGTAGTGGGCCACGCGCTGCACATGGGCTTCGCTGTCGTAGCTGGCCATGGCATAATCCTTGCCCGCGATTCGGACGGTCGTCCGGATCTTGTCCATGCTCCCACCTCGCTATAACAATCCACGCTACATTATATCATGGCCGAAAAGCGGGCGCAAGAAAAAGGAAGCCCCTGGAAGCCCTGCGCCGCTTGAAAATGTAACGGCGGGCGGGGCTTGACAACCTCCTTGCCACCTGCTACACTGATGGCGACAATTGAAGTGCAATGCACCTTCGCGCGTTTCGCCCGGAGGAGCAGGGCCAAAGTTTTTCCCGACCGCAAGGTACTCCGAGCGGGAAGGCGCGCATCCGGCATGTGTGTTCTTTTTTATTGCCGTTATGCTCTCTTTCCGTTTGGAAAGGGAGCTTTTCATTTTGAAGGAGGCTGGATCATGGAGAAGCGTCTGGGCATCGTGGGCGTCGTGGTGGAGGACGCCGGTTGCGTGGAAAAGGTCAACCAGGTTCTGCACGACCACGCGGATCTGATTGTGGGCAGGATGGGCCTGCCCTACCGGGAGCGTGGCGTGTCGGTGATCGCGCTGATTGTGGACGGTTCCAACGACGACATCAGCGCGTTGACTGGAAAGCTGGGCAGAGTCTCAGGGGCCAGCGTGAAGTCCATGATCGCAAAGACAAATCAGGCAGTAGGGGGCGCATGAGATGGGATTCCTGGACAAATACAAAAAAGAGTTTGAGGCCTACGACCGGATGGAGCGAGACTTCATCGACGACGAAAAGATCTGGGCGCAATTGAACAAGTGGGAAAACCCGTCCAGGGAGGACGTGCGCCGCGTGCTCAAAAAGGCGGAAAACTGCGTGCGCCTGGAGCCGGAGGAGACCGCGATCCTGCTTCAGAACAAGGACGAGGAGACCATCCGGGAGATGTACGCGCTGGCCCACCGGCTGAAGGAGGAGGTCTACGGCGACCGCATCGTGTTCTTCGCGCCGCTATACATCTCGGACGAGTGTGCCAACAACTG
>JAEVZE010000375.1 GCA_023392395.1 Bacillota bacterium | reverse complement strand
GGCGACGCTCATCGGCGTGTCGGAGAACCCAGACTCCACCATCGCTCGGGAGGCGGACATCTACCTGAAGGTCAAGGTGGAGACGGAACCCTGCCGATTCAACATGCTGGCGACCGCGTCCACGCTGGCGGTCATCGCGACCTTCGACGCCATCTGCATCGCGCTGATGCAGATGACCGGCTACACGCGGGAACAGTTCGCCGTCATCCACCCGGCGGGCGCCGTCGGCGACCGGCTGCTGGGCAAAGTATAACGTCCAAAGAATGGCATGAAAGCGAGGCGCAACCCATGATCGACAACAAGGTGCTCGTCGGCTACGCTCCCACCCGCCGCAGGATTTTTTCCGTGGAAGACGCGCTCAAGTACAAGAAGCTGATCGCGGACAAATTGCAGGCGCTGGAAATCGAATTCGTCGACATCGAGGACTTGAACGAGGAAGGCCTGCTGCGCTGCGCGGACGACGTGGAGCCGGTCATCGACAAGTTCCGCGCCGCCAAGGTGGATGCGCTGTTCATCCCCCACTGCAATTTTGGGTCCGAGCACTCCTGCGCGAAGGTGGCGCGGGCGCTGAATGTGCCCACGCTTTTGTGGGGCCCCAGGGATGAAGCGCCGCTGTCTGACGGCAGCCGCCTCCGGGACAGCCAGTGCGGCCTGTTCGCCACCGGCAAGGTGCTCCGGCGCATGCAGGTGCCCTTTACCTACCTGCCCAATTGCCGGGTGGAGGACGAGATGTTCGCGGACGGCCTCAAGCGGTTTGTGGCCACGGCCAACGTGGTCAAGGAATTCCGCCGCGCGCGCATCCTGCAGATCGACACCCGCCCCGGCGATTTCTGGACCATGATGTGCAACGAGGGCGAGCTGCTGGAGAAGTTTGGCATCCAGCTGTTCCCGATCAATATGATCGAGCTGGTGGACCGGGTCAACAAGCTGATCGATTCGGACGACGAAGAAGTGGCCCGCACGGTCGCCTGGATCCACGAGAACATGGAAATCTGCGTGGGTGAGGGCGATGTGAAGCGCGTCGCCGCGCTCAAGGCCGCGATGAAGTACTTCGCGCTGGAGAATGGCTGCAACGCCATCGCCATCCAGTGCTGGGACGCGCTGCAGCAGGCGCTGCACCTGATGCCCTGCTGCGCCAACGCCATGCTGACGGAAGAAGGCCTGCCCGTCGCCTGCGAGACCGACATCCACGGCGCGATCACCTCCATCATGACGCAGGCCGCCGGCATGGGCAAAACGCCCAGCTTCTTTGTGGACTGGTCCGTGCGCCACCCGGAGAACGAGAACGGCGAGCTGCTGCAGCACTGCGGGCCCTGGCCGATCTCGCTGGCCAAGAAAAAAGCCAAGCTTGACCGCCCCTTCGCCTTCCCGGATCATTGCCCCGGCTCGGTGGTGTCGGAGATCAAGGGCGGCGAGATCTCGCTGTTCCGCTTTGATGGCGATGGCGGCGAGTACGGCATGCTGATGGGCAACGCCGTTGGCATCGAGGGTCCGGCCACCCAGGGCACTTACCTGTGGGTCGAAGTGCCCAATTGGCCGCGCGTGGAGAGCATGATCGTCCGTGGGCCGTATGTGCACCACGCGACCGGCATCCATGGCAACCTCCTGCCGGTGATCTTCGAGGCGCTCACCTACCTGCCCGGCGTCCGCGCCGACTTCTACGACGAGGGCCAGAAGCAAGCCACCATGAAGACCTTGTTTAGGTAAACAGAGGAAATCCGCCGCGCGGGGCCGTCTCAAGGTTTATATCCCTGTGAGACGGCCCCTTGTGCAATCCCTGCCCCTGCTTGTCGTCGTACGGTGCACGCCTTAATACCTGTCTGTCGTTGTTCTCTGACCCCCAAAATGGACGCGCTAGCGGACATTAATCTCTGTGAGGGGCCCAGGGGGAATCATTCCCCCTGGCGGGTTGCAGGGCAGAGCCCTGCCGTAACCTCGTACTACCTATGCGCCTGCTTGGAGGTATTGTAATGCTTTTGATGGGCCTGGATGTGGGCACCACCGGGGTCAAGGCCGCCGTGTTCGACGAGAACGGCGACATGAAGGGCTACGGTTTTGAGGAATACACCGTCGAATGCGCAAAACCCGGCTGGGCCGAGCAGGACGCGGAGCACGTGTTTCAGGCCGCGTGCCGCGTGATGGGCGCGGCGGCAAAGCAATCGGGCGGCGAGATCGCGGCGATTGGGCTATCGGTGCAGGGCGACGCGGTGATCGCGGTGGACGATCGCTTCCGCCCGGTCGCGCCGGTGCAGCTGGGCATGGACTACCGCTGCGCGCCGGAATCCGAGGCGTTCGCCCGGGAATTTGGAGAAAAATGGCTGTTCGAGAAGACCGGCATGCGCCCCCATCCGCTGAACAGCCTGTGCAAGATCCGAAATTTTGTCTTTCAGACCCCGGAGGTCGACCGCCGCGCGGCGCGCTATATGACCTATTCAGATTACATGCTCTCCCGCCTGGGCTCGGATGAGCCGGTGATCGACCATACGATGGCCACCCGTACCATGGGCGTGGATCTCAAGACGCTGGACTGGGAGGACGCGCTCCTGAAAGCCGCGGGCGTGGACCGGGCGCGGCTCTCAAAACCCACGCCGTCCGGCGTGTGCGTCGGCAGACTGACCCCGCTCCTCGCGGAGGAACTCAACATTTCACCCAGGGCGATGCTGGTGACCGGCGGGCACGACCAACCTTGCGCCGCGGTGGGTGCGGGCGTGGTGCGGCCCGACCTTGCGTTGGACTCCCACGGCACGGCCGAAGTGGTGTCCACCGCGTTTGACGCGCCCAACACCTCCGAGGCCATGTTCCGGGGCGGCTTCCCCTGCTACGCCCACGTGGCGCAGGGGTGTTACTTCACCTTCTCGCTCAACCACACGGCGGGCATTTTGCTGAGGTGGTTCGTTGAGAACTTCTGCGATTCGGACGCCCGGGAAGCAAAAACGGAAAACCGCTCGGTGTACGAGCGCGTGCTGTCGATGGCGAAGGACGCTCCGTCTCCGCTGATTGTGCTGCCCTACTGGAGCGGCAAGTGTACGCCGGACTGGAATCTCAACGCGAAGGGCCTCATGATCGGCATGACCATGGCCACGACGCGCTATGACACAGCCCGCGCCATCGTCGAGGCGCTGTGCTTTGACCTGAAGGAGAACATCGAGGCGCTGAAGGCTGCGGATGTCAAGATCGAGGCGCTGCGCGCGGTGGGCGGCGGCGCACGCTCGCCTATCGGGCTTCAGATGAAGGCGGATGTGACCGGCCTTGTCGTCCAAACGCTGAAGGTCCGCGAGGCCGCCTGCCTGGGCGCGGCGCTGCTCGCGGGTGTCGCAGCCGGCGCGTTCACGAGCGCCCGCGAAGCCGCCTCCATCGTCCGCTTGGATCAGGCGTTCGAGCCTCGCCCCGCCATGCAAGCGCTCTATCAGGAGCGCTACGCTCTCTACCGCCGTCTCTATGACGCCAACCGTCCGCTGATGGCCGAGGTATAAACGGCATGGAGCGTTGAGGGCGTTGAAAACTCCCGAAGGTTTTTCAACGCGAAAGAGGAAGCCTTCGCGAGCCTGAAATTCGGCATTTTCGGGCGGCTCACTGATAAAAAATGTTATTTCTTCCACCGGTGTTCGTTACTTAGGAAGAAACATGTCCCTGGCGCGCATGCCGTTGGGAACGATTGGAAGAAACGACGAAGGTGATTAGCGATCTGAACGCTCCAAGGGGGGGCGTTTTTTTGCACGTCAGGGCATATCTGTCCGTCCGGCGTAGGTTTCGGTCGAGCCGCGATTGTTTTCGCGAACGCGCGCGAATTCACGCGAACATCCTGTTTGGCATATTGTGCGTTGTAGTTACTCGAGAGAATCAATATGTTATAGCGGATTGGAGATATGAAAATGGGAGAAGCATACAAGCCTGATTCCAACCATTGGTGCCGCCAGGATCGCCGCAGCGGTTATGACCGTCCGGATGAAGAAAAAGGCTCGAAACATGACGAGGGCTCTGACCGTGGCAAAGACCCGTGCTGCCACGAGGAACCCAAGTGTAAGAAGGACCCGTGCTGCCACGAGGAACCCAAGTGTAAGAAGGACCCGTGC
>JAEVZE010000313.1 GCA_023392395.1 Bacillota bacterium | reverse complement strand
TGACGGAACCCCTCGGCGCGGCGGCGAGCGCCGTTTCCCGGGAGGAAGTCCGCCTCGTCCGCTATGAGGACGCGCTTGCGAAAGGGCTGGTGGAAGAGATCGCGCCGGAGAATCAGTACCTCGACGCCATCATCCGGACGCTGGACATGGACGCCATCCGGCGGCGGAACCTCCGGATCGTGCTGGACCCGATGTACGGCGTCAGCCGCACGTCGCTGCAGACCATCCTTTTAACCGCCCGTTGCGATGTGGACGTGATCCACGAACGGCACGATGCGCTGTTCGGCGGCCGCCTGCCCTCGCCCAACGTGGAGACGCTGGGGGCGCTCAAGGCCGCGGTGGTGGAGAGCCGGGCGGACATCGGCATCGCCACCGACGGCGACGCCGACCGCATCGGCGTCATCGACGATACCGGCCGCTTCATCCACCCCAACGAGATCCTGGTGCTTCTCTACTACTACTTATTGAAGTACAAGGGCTGGCGCGGCCCGGCGGTCCGGAACCTAGCCACCACGCACCTATTGGACAAGGTGGCGGCCGCGTTCGGCGAGACGTGCTACGAGGTGCCGGTGGGCTTCAAGTACATCTCCCAGGCGATGGATCAGTACGGCGCGATCATTGGCGGCGAGTCCTCGGGGGGCCTCGCGGTCAAGGGCCACATCCCCGGCAAGGACGGCATCCAGGCGGCGGCACTCCTGGTCGAGATGATGGCGGTCACCGGAGAATCCCTGAGCGCCCTCACAAAGAGGATTTACAAAAAGTTTGGCGAAGCCTATATGGCGGAGTATGACTGGCCCTTCCAGCCGGAGGAGCGCGCGCGCCTTACGCGCCTATTAATGGAAGAAAAGGCGCTGCCCGAGTTCCGGGAGGAAATTTTGAACGTCTCCTATCTGGACGGCGTCAAACTGCAGTTCCGGGACGGCTGGCTGATCATCCGCTTCAGCGGCACGGAGCCGAGGCTTCGGGTGTTCTGCGAGATGCCGGACCGGCTCCGGGCGGAGAAGATGTGCCTGACCGCCACGCAATTCCTGGGGCTGAAGATTTGAAAACGAAAGCACGGTGATGGGGTGTGTGGACGAGATTCCGGGCGTACCTGACGTCCATCAGTCTGCGCATCCTGCTCATCGTGCTTTTGTGCTGGCTGGTGCCCGCGCTGCTTCTGGGCGGGTACATGGGCGGCGTATTGTTTGACGCGCTCCAGCAAAAAACCGAGGCGGCGCTTACCGAAAGCGCCGGACACGCGCAGACGCTTACCGTCGCGGCCATCCAGCGCGCCATCACCCAGGCCAAGGACGTCACCTACGACGGCGAACTGGCCACCGCCTACGCTGCATACGCGACGGGCAAGTACAACTATTACAGCTTCTACCGCATCAGCCGAAACTATCTGGAGCGCAAATACGGCCGGGACACACTGTTTCAGTTCGCGGCCTATTTTCCCGTGAACGAGCCGGACAAGCTGATGTACACCGTGGCCGGGTACAGCCAGGCGCTCGCCTTCCAGCAGGAGTTTCAAAAGGACGCGCTCAAGCTGGGCGAGAACCTCAGCACCCGCTGTACCTTTGCGGGCTGGGGCGGCAACCTGTACCTGGTCCGCAACCTGTACAACCTGCGCATGGAGCGCTACGGCATGCTGATCCTGATGATCAACCGGGCGCAGTTGTTCAAGCCCTTGAACGACGCGGGTGCCAAGTGGGGCGCGGCGCTGGACATCCACCTGGATGGCTACGAGAGCGCGCCGGAGCAGCCAGTGAGCTGGGATGCCGAGCCCGAGGGCCTCTCCGAGCGGGCGGAGAACCTCTCCTATGTGCAGCGGCACGCGGAGTGGGACTTTTCACTCTTCACCCGGGTGCAGGTGGCAAAGGCGGAGGTCTACCGGCAGATGACGCTGTTCAGGCGGCTGCTGTTCGTGTTGATCCTGGCCATCGTGCCCATCGGGATTCTCATCATGTGGTTTGTGCAAAAGCGCATTGCCCGGCCCATCGCGATCCTGTCGCAGGCCTCCCGGCGCATGGCGGAAGGAGAGCTGGGCGTCACGGTGCCGATGCGCGGCCCGGACGAGCTGGGGCAGCTGGGCGTCGCCTTCTCCAGCATGTCCACGCAGATCCGCCATCTGGTGGACACCGTCTATAAGGAACAGCTGGCTGTGAAGGACGCCCGCATCGAGGCCATGCAAGCCAGAGTCAACCCGCACTTTCTGAACAACGCGCTGGAACTGATCACCTGGCAGGCCAGGCTCGACGGCAGCGAAGCGGTGACCGCCATGGTGGAGGCGCTGAGCGTACTGCTAAACGCCAGCCTCGACCGGGGCGACCACAGACTTTCGACGCTCAATCAGGAGCTGGAAGTGGCCGACGCGTACTTCTACTTCATCCGGCTGCGCTTTGGCGACCGGCTGACCCTCTGGAAGGACGCGGACAGCGCGCTGGGCAGCCTGACGCTGCCGCGCCTCGTGATCCAGACATTGCTCGAAAACGCGGTGGAGCACGGCATCGCGCCCGCAGGCGGCGGGCACATTCGCCTCAAGGTGTTCCGGGACGAGCATTTCCTGCACGTGGAGGTGCGAAACGGCGGCAAGCGGCTGAGCGCGGAAGACAAGGAGAAGATCGCCCGGCTTTTGTCGGACGACGTGGCGGAGGGCCATGTGGGCATCCGCAACGTCAGCCTCCGGCTGCGGCTGATCTACGGCGAAAAGGCGTCGCTCGCCATCACGGAGGACGACCGCACCCACGACACCGTGTCCTCGGTACTGATCCCGCTGAACGCGGATAGCTAAACCGCGCTCGCCCTGCCCCGGGAGAGTATCGAGAGGGTCGAAGCCCTCTCGATCTTCCATCAAAGCCGGCGGCCTGCGCGCTTGGATTTGGCTTTCCCCCAAAGGCCGAGCTTGCCCGGCCGACGGGGAAAGCAATCCCGTTCCGGTTTCCGCCCGAAAACGTTCGCAAGCGTTTTAGGAAACCGGCCCGTTCTATTGCAAAGAAAGACCGCGCAGCGGGATTTCTTTGCCCGCAACTGCGCAACGGAATACAACGAATGACATTCAGAGCCAATGACGTGGCGCGGGCCAATTGTTATAATGAGGTTATCCCGCAAGCGGAAATAAGGAGGAGAGCCCATGAAGAAGATCCTGGCCATCGTGCTGGCCCTGGCGCTGATCGGCATCGCCCCCATGTCTATGGCCGAGAGCGTAACCCTCAAGACCGTTTCCACCTTCGCCGGCACCGACGCCGCCGCCGCCGACTACGTGGCACTGCTCGAAGCCTGGGAGAAGGAGACCGGCAACCACGTGGAGGACGCCTCCGCCACCTCGGACGAAGCCTGGAAGACCGGCGTTCTGAACGACTTTGCCGCCGGCAACGAGCCGGACGTGCTGTTTTACTTCGCCAAGACCGCCGACTCCGCGCCGATCCTCGACAAGGTCGTGCCCATCAGCGAGATCAACAAGGCCTACCCGGATCTGAAGCTCCCCGAGAACGTCAACATCGCGGAATCCGACGGCGTGGTGTACGCCATCCCGGTGCGCGCCTTCTGGGAAGGCCTGTTCGTCAACAAGGACCTGTTTGAAGCCAACGGCCTCGAGCTGCCCACCGACTGGGCCAAGCTGGAAGCGGCCATCAAGAAGTTCAACGAAGTGGGCATCATCCCGATGGCGGTCAGCTTTGCGGACGTGCCCCACTACATCACGGAGTTCGCCATCATCGCCTCCGGCACCCCGGATCAGCACAAGGCCCGCCCCACCACCATCCAGGACGTCCCCCAGTCCTGGAAGGACGGCATGACGCTGCTCAATACCCTCTATAAGCTGGGCGCGTTTGCCAAGGACGCCAGCGCCACCACCAACGAAGTCACCTCGCAGCTGTTCCGCGACAAGAAGGCCGCCATGCAGCTGGACGGCTCCTGGTTTGCCAACTCCATCGCCCAGGGCAGCTGGGAGACCACCACGGTGATGCCCTTCCCGGCCTATTCCAAGGATGCCGACCCCACCGCCTTCATCGGCGGCGTGTCGATGGGCTTCTACCTCAGCCGCAAGGCGTGGGACGACCCCGCCAAGCGCGACGCGGCGGTGAGCCTGCTGGCCTACCTGACCACCGGCGACAACGCAGTGCGCCTGGGCGGCTTCTCCTTCGGCGGCAGCCTGCTTAACGACTCCTACACCATGCTCAATAGCGCTCAGGTCATGCTCGCCCCCTTCCAGGACGAGATGACGCCTGAAGCCCGCACCCTCTGGTTCAGCAAAGTCCCCGCGCTGGTGGACGGCACCGCCGATCCCGAGGCAGTCTGGACCGACGTCATGGCGCTGAATCCGTTCGGCAAATAACCTTGTACGCCAAACCTGCTTTGCGTGTTTGATGTAGGGCGCAGGCCCTGCAAGCTCCGCTTGCGGCCGGGCCTGCGTGGGAAGCGGAAGCAGCCTGCGGGCGCGCATGTCGCCCTCCGGCAGCCTTGAATGGATCGGGGGCACGGCCCCCGAACCCCCGGGGCAGGCCCCGCGCCACACATTGTTCCTATATCCTGCTTTGCAGAGGTTTCCTGATGATCTGCGCCGGGCCGCTTCCACGGGGGCGGCCCGGTTTTCTACCAAGGCGGATGCCGTTCTTAAGGAGGAAGGTTCAATGCTCTACCGGGACCGCCGTCCGCTGCTCGTGTTTCTGCTCCCGGCCTTCGGGCTGATGCTGGTATTTTTGTACTACCCGTTCGTGGTCAACATTGTGAATTCGCTGTTCGACATCCGCAGTATGGCGGGAAAGCCCGGCGCGTTCGTCGGCCTTGACAACTACCGCAAGTTCTTCCTGGAGGACCCCACCGGCCAGGTGGCCCTGATGAATTCCCTCAAGATCATGGGGCTGACGGTGGTGTTCCAGGTGGGCGTGGCGCTGGTCCTGGCGCTGATGGTGGACAACATCAAAAAAGGCCAGCAGTTCTTCCGCGTGGTCTACTTCTTTCCCATCGTGATCTCCGCCACCGCCATCGGCCTGATGTTCAACCTCTTCTACAGCTACGACGGCGGCATGCTCAACCAGGTCCGTTCCTGGTTCGGTCTGGACAGGATCTTCTGGTTGGACAAGACCAAAGCCTTTGACATGGTGGCGCTGCCGATCCTGTGGCAGTACGTGGGTTTTTACTTCGTGATCCTTTTGACCGGCCTCTCCGGAATCCCGGAGGAGGTGTACGAGTCCGCCGCGCTCGACGGCGCGACGGGGCTTAAAAAAATCTGGTACATCACGCTGCCGCTGGTTTCGGACGTGCTGGTCACCTGCACGACGCTGGCCATCACCGGCTCCATCAAGGTGTTCGATCTGCCCAGCGTGATCGCGCGCAACGGCGCGCCCAACGGCCTGACCCACTTTCTGGGCACTTACATGCACAATCAGGCCTTCATCGCCCAGAACGTGGACTACGGCTCAGCCATCTCCATCGTGATCGTGCTGTTCGGCGTTGTGGCGGCGCAGGCGGTCCGGCTGCTCTTAAAACGCTTTTCCCGGGCGGAGGTGTGAACGTGACGAAGCGTATGTCTTTCGGCCGTCTGGCCGTATACGTCATTTTAACCCTCTGGGCGTTCACCACCATCTTCCCGTTTGTGTGGGTCATCAACAATTCCTTTAAGGACACCACGCTGGTCATCTCCGATTCCTTCGCCCCGGCGTTTCTCACCGTCTACCAGCGGGACAAGGACGGTCAGATCGTGCACGTTCAGCCCAAGCTGGACGGTGAGGGCCGGGAGATGTACGACAAATACCTCTACCATGAAGACGGCAGTCCCGTGCTGGAAAAGGACCAGAACCAGACCAAGCTGAACGACGACAGCCCGTTTGCGGGGCTCCTGGGCAACAATCTGGCGTCCTCCCAAACCGGCGAGCTTCAGGCCTACGACACAAAAAACGGCAAGCGGCTGTACGATGAAACCACGCCCGCGGTGAAGCTTACGCCCACCTTCGACAACTACATCTCCGCCTTTACCAACAACAACGTGAACATTCTCCGGGGCTATCGCAACAGCCTCATCATCTGCGGCATCGTGACGCTGGTGGTGACGATCCTCTCCACCATGCTGGCCTTCGCGCTGACCCGCTACAAGTTCTTCGGGAAGGGCGCGGTGCGCACCATGGTGGTGGCGGCGCTAATGTTCCCGGCGTTCGCCACGATCGTGCCGGTCTACCGGATGATCGCCGCCGCCGGCATGTTCGATACGCTGCAGGGCGTGAGCCTGGTCCTGATCGCGGGCAACCTGGCCTTTGCCACCACGGTGATGATGGGCTTTGTGGCCGCGCTGCCCTACGAACTGGAGGAGGCCGCCTTCATGGAGGGTGGCGGACCCTACCGCATCTTTTTCAAGATCATCTTCCCAATGAGCAGGCCCGCCATCGCCACGGTGGCTATTTTCACCTTCATCTGGAGCTACAACGACCTGTTTTTGCAGACGGTGCTGCTCCGGTCCCGCAAGCTCCTGCCGGTGTGTGCGATCCTGCGGGAGATCTCCAGCCAGTACGGCACGGACTTTGGCCTGATGGCCGCCGCCGTCACCATCGTGGTGATCCCGGTGCTCGTGGTGTACATCCTGATGCAGAAGAACATCATCAAGGGTCTGACGGCGGGCGCCGTGAAGGGATAAAGAGCGCAGGCGTCGAATCATCCTAAGACGAACGGGGGAGGGGTGCGCATGTACTCGGTGGTGCTGGTGGACGACGAGCAGATGATCCTGCAGGGCTTGATGCGCGTCATCCCCTGGGAGGAGTACGGCTGCCGCGTGGCGGGCACCGCCTCGGACGGGCTGGAGGGCGCGGCGCTGATCCGAAAAATACGCCCGGACATCCTGTTTACCGACATCCGCATGCCCAACCTGGACGGCCTTCAGATGGTGGCCGCGCTCAAAAGCGAGTTCCCTCAATTGCAGATTTCCGTGCTCACCGCCTACCGGGACTTTGAGTACGCCCGGCAGGCCATCACGCTGGGCGTATGCCGGTACCTTTTAAAGCCCAGCAAAATGGACGAACTGAAGGAAGCCATCCGCCACATGACGGGCGTTCTGGACCGTCTCTCGGGCGCGGAAAATCCGGAAGCGCCGGAAAACGAGGCGGCGGGCAGCTTTGTGGTCAAGGCGGCGCTGGGTTACCTTGAGCAGCACTTTGCCGAACACATCACCCTCAGCCAGGTGGCGGACCG
>JAEVZE010000290.1 GCA_023392395.1 Bacillota bacterium | reverse complement strand
TGATCGAGCCCCACGCGCCCGCGCAGCTCTTCTGGGCGAAGGCCTCCCTGCATACGCACCTGGGCGAAGCGCGCGTGGCATGGGCGCGCGAGGGAGGTGCGTTCGATCTGACCGTCTCGCTGCCGTTCAACACCCGCGCCGAGATCCGCGTCAAGGCCGCCTACGCCCGAGAGGGCGCGACGCTCTACCTGGACGGCGTGCCAATTCAGGCGCTGCTCGATGGGGACTGGTGGACTTATGATGCGGGCTGCGGCGCGTACCACTTCCGGCTCGAGTAAAGGAGAATGCAAATGAAGGAATTGACGCTGTCCAACCGATGGATCAAACTGGAAATAGACGCCCGCGGCGGCTACAGCGAGCGCGTGCTGATCGCGGCGGACGGCGGCTGGGCGGAGGCGCTCCTATGCGCTCCCTATGCCACGCTGCCGCAAGACGAGGGCTATTTCAACCGGTTCGGACTGCTAAACACAGTCCCCGGGATTGAAGAAACGGAAAACGGAGCGATCATCAAGCTAGAGCACCCGGACCACACCATCCTGAGGACGCTGACGCTTGACGAGGCGCACCCCGCGCTGCACGTGGAGGTCGCGCTGACCGCGAAAAAGCCGCTCAAGCTGTGCTCGGCGGAGGACAAGTGGTTCTTCCTCCCGGAGCGCCGCGATCAGGACGACGAATTGACCGGCCCGCTGGACTTCGTGTGGAGCCAGCGCATCAAGAACTTCCCGGCCTCCATCGTGCCCCATTACAGCTTCCGGTTCCCGGCGGTTTTGATGCAGCAGGGCCGAATCTTCGCGGGACTGGTGGCGGGCCTTGAGGGCGTGGATGCAGAGGACCTTGCCAACTGCCCGCTGGGAATGGATCTGGATGTAACCCGCGAAGCGCGCCCTTGGATGAGCTACGGCGCGGTCGTGCCTGACAAGGTGCTGCCCAACTACCCCTGCGAACCGGGGCACGCGCAGATCGTTCGCGGCAAGGGCGAAAAAAACTGCACCATGCGCCTGGAGCCGGGCGAAACCCTCCGCTACCGATACACCATCCTGGCCAGCGCCCAGCCGGAAAAGTTAGGCTACCGCGCCGCGGTCCGCTACGTTTGGCAGCGCTACGGCGAAAAAGAAATCAACAACCCCGCCAACCTGCCGTTCTGCGCACGCTATCCGGAAGCAAAAACCGTATCGGATTGGGAAAAAATTGTGTGGGAAGGCATTGCGGACCGGGACTTTTTCCGCTACGATAAGAACGGCGTGACGGTGGGCGGCATCAGCGGCCACCGTCAGGGCGAATGGTTCAGCCGCACCAAGAGCGATCAGGATCTGTGGTACGCCTGCTGGCTGAACGAGCTGGTGAGCGGCTACGGCCTGAGCCTGTACGCGGACAAGCCGGGAAACGAGAAGTGGCGCGAGCGCGTGGAACTGATGCTGAACGCGATCCTTTCCGCGCCCCGGAGCGGTGCGCTGTTCCCGATCATCTGCTACCATGAGACGGACGGCAGCGACACCTGGCTGAACGACGACGGCTGGGCCGGATTCCTCGGGGAATACCACGCGCTGATGATGTCCTGGACGGGTTACCTCATGCTCCTGTGGGGCAAGCGCGTGCTGCCGGAGCGCACGGCGGACATCCTGAACTTCCTGCGCCCCTACGCCGGCTTCCTTTGCGCCTCGCAGCGCCCGGACGGGTGCATCCCCGCCTGGTTTGACGGCGAGGGCAGGCCGTCCCGCAAACAGTTCCGCGAATTCAACGCCGAAACCGCCGTCAGCGCGCTGTTCCTGATGGAAATCGGCGATATCGACCAGAATGCGGGTTGGACGGATGCGGGCGTAAAGTCTCTCGATTTCATCACCGAAAAGGTGCTGCCGCGCATGCGCTGGTTTGATCTGGAGGCCTTCCTCTCCTGCTCACGCAAGCAGTTCGACTTCTACGACACCATCACCGCGCAGTACCCGCAGTGCAACCTGTCGCAGATGTACGCCGCGATGGCCTATCTCAAGCGCTACCGCCTCACCGGGAAGCCAGAGGATCTGGAAATGGCCGAGCGCGTCACGGACTACCTGCTGCTCACCCAGCAGGTGTGGCGGCACCCGGAGATCACCGCCAACACCTTCGGCGGGTTCACCGTGCAGAACACCGACAACGAGTGGAGCGACGTGCGCGAGGGGCTGATCGCGGTGCTGCTGCATCAGCTCTACCTTGAAAACGGCAGGCGCGAGTACCTTGAGCGCGCGGTGGTCGCGTCAAAGTCCGGCTTTGCCGTACTGCCCTATGAGAACTGGGCGCACAACGGCTATGAGGGGCTGCAGTACGATTCCAGCATCCTGTGGGGCGGCGGCGTGATCCTAACCTCAGCGGAGTACCTGGAGCGCGAGATCGGTGATCTCTTCATCGATGCGGAAGGGCTCTGGGGTCTGGGTGCCCACGGCGCACAGGTCCACCAGGTCGCGCTGGATGGCGACACGCTCACGGTGGACGCGGATCTCACGCGGTGCGACCGGGACAACCTCGCCTTGACGGTGCGCGCCACGCGGCCCATCCGCCTGACGCTGAACGGGAAGGCCCTCGGCGAAATCTCACCCAATGCGATGACCATCGTGAAAGTTTAATTCCGGAGGGATTTGAAATGTCTGAACCGCTCTATCTGGACACTTCGCTGCCCTTTGAGGCGCGCGCAAAGGACCTGGTCTCGCATCTGACCGTGGAGGAAAAGGCCTCGCTTCTGCGCTTCAACGCGCCGCCCATTCCCCGGCTCAGCATCCCGGCCTACAACTGGTGGAACGAGGCGCTGCACGGCGTGGCGCGCGCGGGCACAGCTACCGTGTTTCCGCAGGCGATCGCGCTGGCGGCGATGTTTGATGGCGACCAAATGGCGCGCGTGGGCGACGTAATCGCCGAGGAAGGGCGCGCCAAGTACAACATGTACGCATCCCACAGCGACCGCGACATCTACAAGGGGCTGACGTTCTGGTCGCCCAACGTCAACATCTTCCGGGACCCCCGGTGGGGCCGTGGCCATGAGACCTACGGCGAGGACCCGTTTTTGTCCGGCGAACTGGGCAAGCGGTTCGTAAAGGCGCTGCAGGCGAAGGACAAGCACGGCTACCTGAAGTCTGCGGCCTGCGCCAAGCACTTCGCGGTGCACTCCGGTCCGGAGAGCCTCCGGCACGAATTCGACGCGCAGGTCAGCCAAAAGGACCTGTGTGAAACGTACCTCCCGGCGTTTGAGGCGCTGGTCACCGAGGCGCAGGTCGAGGGCGTGATGGGCGCCTACAACCGCACGAACGGTGAGCCCTGCTGCGGCTCGAAAACGCTGCTTCAGGACATCCTGCGTGAAAAGTGGGGTTTTACCGGCTACGTGACCAGCGACTGCTGGGCGATCCGGGATTTCCACGAGCACCACATGGTTACCCATTCCATGCAGGAATCGGTCGCGCTGGCGCTTGCTAACGGCTGCGACATCAACTGCGGCAACGCCTACCTGCACATGCTCAGCGCGTACCATCAGGGGCTGGTGACCGAGGAGCAGATCGATACAGCCTGCGTCCACGCGATGACCACCCGCATGCGGCTGGGGCTGTTTGACGATGATTGCGAGTTCAACGCCATCGGCTACGAGAAAAACGCCGCGCCGGAACACGTCGAGGTTGCCCTCGATGCGGCGCGCAAGAGCATGGTGCTTCTGAAAAACGACGGCATCCTGCCGCTTGATCCCAAGAAACTGAGGACCGTCGCGGTGGTCGGCCCCAACGCGGACAACCGCGTGGCGCTGCTTGGCAATTACCATGGCACCGCGGACCGGTATGTGACGGTGCTGGAGGGCCTGCAGGATGCACTGGAGCCCGAAGGCGTTCGCGTTGTGTACTCCGTGGGCTGCGAGCTGCACTCGGATCGCAGCGAAGGCCTTGCTTTTGAGAATGACCGGATCATGGAGGCCGTCGCCGCCGCGGAGATGAGCGACCTCACCATAGTCTGCCTGGGGCTGGATGAGACCATCGAGGGCGAGGCGGCGGACCTGGAGGGCGACATCGCCTGCGGCGACAAGCTGGATCTGGACCTGCCCCGACAGCAGCAAATCCTGCTTGAAAAGCTGCTGGAGACGGGCAAGTCCGTGGTGCTGGTCTTGATGAGCGGCAGCGCAATGGCCATCAACCTGGCGCAGGAGCGCTGCAAAGCGATCCTCGAAGCCTGGTACCCCGGCGCGCGGGGCGGCAAGGCCGTGGCGGAGGTGCTGCTGGGCGGGGTGTCTCCGTCGGGCAAGCTCCCGGTCACGTTCTACAAATCGCTGAACGACCTCCCGGCGTTCACCGATTACGCGATGAAGAACCGCACCTACCGGTACTTCGAGGGCGAGGCGCTGTACCCGTTCGGCTACGGCCTGACCTACGCGGACATAGTGCTTACGGACGCAAAGTTCGAAGATGCGCCGGAGCGCGGAAAGCCCGTGACGGTCTCGGCTACCGCCGTAAACCGTTCGGATTTCCCGGCGGACGAAGTGGTTCAGGTCTACATCAAGAACCTCACAAATCCTTTGGCCGTCCGGAATCACAGTCTGTGCGCGTTTACGCGCGTCAGCCTCGCGCCGGGCGAAGAAAAGCGTGTACTGCTCACCCTCCGCCCGGAGGCCATGATGGTCGTGGACGAGGACGGCGAGCGCAAGCTGTGCGAGGACAAGTATAGGCTGTTCGTCGGCTTTTCACAGCCCGACGAGCGAAGCGTCGCGCTCACCGGCAATGCCCCGATCGCGCTGGACCTTTTCTAGGCCGCGCCAGCCCGCTGGTGCAACCGCCGCTGCCAAGAGACGGCAGCTAAGTGCTGAAGCG
>JAEVZE010000180.1 GCA_023392395.1 Bacillota bacterium | reverse complement strand
GCGCCTCGCCGTCGTTGAAGCCAGGGCAGATCACCGCCTGCAGGTGATAGCGAATGCCACCTCTTGACAGCTTGTCCAGCTGATCCATGATCGCGGACCCGCGCGGGGTACCCAAGAGCTTTGCCCGCAAGGCCGGGTCGGTCGCGTGCACCGAGATGTACAGGGGCGAAGCGCGCCGGGCGATGATCCTGTCCAGTTCTCTGGGGCCGACATTGGTCAGCGTCACGAAGTTCCCCATCATCAGCGACAGCCGCCAGTCGTCGTCCTTGACATTCAGCGTCCTTCGCGCGCCCCCGGGCAACTGGTCGACAAAGCAAAACACGCAGTGGTTGCAGCAATTCCGGACGCCGCCCATCAGTTGGCCGTTAAATTCCAGCCCCAGCGGTTCGTAATCGTCCTTTTCGATCGAGAACTCGGTTCGCTTTCCGCCCCGTTCCACGACAAGGCGCAATTTCGAAGCGCAGCACAGCGCCTGATAGTCGATCAGATCGATCACGCTCTGATCGTCGATTGAGACCAGCCGGTCGCCGACCTTCAGGCCCAGCCGCGCGGCCAAACTGCCCGGCTCGACCCTTTGGATCCGGTGATTCATTGGCATTCAGCTCCCACTGTATTATGGGGCTTTCCGTCGTTTTCGTCAAGCGGCAACCGATAAATTCGCCGGTATTCGAGGGTTGGCGCGCCGTCCTCGCCCCTGAGAATGAGCGGCGGCAGCCAGTCCAGCCAGGAGCCAGCGCCCTTGACCGCGTCCACCAGCGCCAATTTGGGTTTTGCGCCGGGCCTGTCCAGGATCAGCCGGATGCGCTTGGGTTCCAGCCTTTTCGCCCGCATGGCGCACATCAGATCAAACACCCGGGGCGCCGGGTAAATGAACGCCGCGCGGCCCCCGTTTTTGAGAATCTTTGCCGCGCATTCGGCAAAGTCCTCCACGGTGCTCTCCCCCTCGTGCCGCGCCAGGTGGTGGGCGGGATCGGGGCTTGATGGCGCGGTGCCTTTGGGATGATAGGGCGGATTGGACACCACCAGCGAGTGCCCGGCGTAGCCCAGCACTCCGGGCGCGTGGCGCACGTCCAAATGATGTACGATGATCCGCTCCTCAAGGCCGTTGCCCTGGACGCTGCGCCGGGCCATGTCGCACATCGCTTCCTGCCACTCAACCGCGTCAAATAACGCTTTGGACTGCGCGTCCGCCATCAGGATGGACAGGATGCCGCCGCCCGCGCCCAGATCCGCCACGTGATCGCCGGGCTTTACCTGGGCGAAGTCTGCCAGCAGCACCGCGTCCGTGCCGAAGCGGAAACCCTTCTCCTTCTGCAGGATCATTAGGCCGCCCCGGTTCAGATCGTCCAGCCGTTCGCCATCCAGCTTATGAAAAAGGCGGCCCGAGTCCCCTCGCGCCGCCTGCCTGTCACTCATCGCGTTCTACTCCCAAACCCGCATGCCCCACAGGAATGCGCCATCGTCGCCCAGGTAGTAATTCGTATACATGTTCGAAATCGTCACCTTGTCATAGGTAGAAGAGGCGTGTATAAACTGGTACTGCTTGCCCTTGACGCCAAGGAAGATTCCCGCGTGGCCAGGCTTTTTCTTGTGATCCGGCGACCAGAAGAACACGAGGTCGCCGCGCTTCAAATCCTTATAGTTTGTGATCCGCTTGCCAAGCCCGATCTTGCTGCGGCCCTGAGACTGCACTTCGGCGGTCACGTAGATGCCGACCTGCCTCAGGCAATAGGCCGTGAACCCGCTGCAGTCAAACTCATTGGGGCCGGTTTTGCCGGAGGTATACTCGCAACCGAGCTTGCTCTCCGCAACGTCGATCAGTTTCTCCACCATCTTGTTGACGAGGGAGATCGCCGTGGTGCTGTAGAGCTTGGTCTGCACGTTCGAATAGGCGATGCCGGTGGGATAAAAGCTGTTGTACTTCTGGAACAGCTTGACCGCCGCCGCGACCGCGCTGCTGTAATTTCCGTCAACCTCGCCCTTATAGTAGCCCAATTCCTTGAGCCGGGTCTGCAGCTTTTCGACGGCCGCTCCCTTGTCGCCAAGCTTCAGCGTATCGTCGCCGCAAACCGCGCCATAGGAGAGCGCTTTTGTGGCATCGTTCATCAGCTTGCGGGTCTCGGTATTGGCCTTACCCGTCACATACTGGCTCTTCATGTTGTTGAAGGTCTGGAAGGTCCTGACGGCGGTGATGACCAAACTGGTGTACGAACCGTTGACGACGCTCTTGTAGTAGCCCAGCTCCTTGAGCTTGAGCTGCAGCACCGCGATCCTGATGCCAGGCTTGGAACCGGACGAAAGCTGCGAAAGCTGCATATTCTTCGTATAGGCTTCAAAGGACATGGCGGAATCGGAATTGACCTTTTCCCGGAGGGCTTTGCTGGCGTTGCCGCTCATGGAGAGACCGTTGGCCTCCTGGAAGAATTTCACGGAATACTTGGTCTGCGCGTCGTAGTTGCCGCTGGGGTCGCCCCAGTAGTAGCCTTTGGCCGCCAGACGGGTTTGCAGTTGGGTGACTTGATCGCCCTTGGAGCCCAGGCTCAGAGGCGTCAGGAAATGGGCTTCTTCATACTGCACGCGGGTGACGGGCTCAGGATTGGTTGAATAGAGTTTCGCACGGGTTTCGCCGTTGGCCTTGCCGCTGGAGGAGAGATCGTTTGCGGTCTGGAAGTACTTCACGGCGTCCACGGTCGAGGAACGGTACTTGCCGTCGATCTTTCCGGTATAATAGCCCAGCTTGGCCAGCCGATTCTGGGCTTTTGTGACGTAGGTACCGCTGCCGCCCGGCTGAAGCTGCGCATCCGCCAGCTTCTCCACATATTCTGAATAGATGATGGCGTCGTCGGAGGCGGCCAGTTTCTGGGTCTGCTCGTCGGCGTAGCCATAGGCCTTTTGGGGCATGATGCTTTGGGACCTGATGCCGTTTGCGATCTGGAATACGCCGACCGCGCTTTTCAAAGCGGAGGTGTAAGTTTCAGAGCTATCGCTTTTTACGGTATAGTAGCCTTTTTCTTTTAGTTCATTCTTAAGCTGCAAAACGGCGGCGCCCTTGGAACCAGGGCCTAGCGTAGTGACCGTATCAGCCATGGCGTGGCTGAAGAGGAAGGACAACAGCAGCGCGACCAGAACGGCCGACCGGAGCATGCCCTTTCCGCTTATCTGCATTGCGACTGTCCCTCCGCGTGATGAATTTTGGGAACCGCCTCATGCGCGCCGCGCATTTTCCTGATTTCGGAAACCGCTTTTCCGCCTGAGTATAACATATATACGACACCCCCGCAAGAAAATCCTGCCATCTGTTTAGAAAAAATTTTCAATACGAAATATTTAACCGAACTTACGCAACGGTTCTGTAATATTTAAGGCAACATTCGCCCCTTTTCTCCCAACAAACTCGAATTAATCCGGGTTTTGCCGCTTTTTGTGGGACTTTATTGCATGGATATGGCCTTGCACAAACGCAAAAAACCCGTCCGAGATCGAAACAATTGAAACATCGTTCCTTCATAATTTATGCTTTCTGTGACGGCGCGGTTCCCGGATGAATTTCTCAAACCGCTACGTTTCCCGGTTGACGAGATGCGTGAAAGCCGCTATAATGTCGGTACTGCGATGACCGGAAAGAGTAGGCGCACTCGGCGCAACAGAGAAGGGCGGTCCCCGGCTGAAAGCCGCCCCGGCGCAAGAACGCCCAAGTGCATCCGTGAGCGAGCGCGCGATGAGCGCGCCGGGCGCGCCCGTTACAGCGCCGATAGCGCAAAATGCCTCGGCATTTTGAAGCAGAGTGGGACCGCGCTGAAGAGCGCCTCTGTCAAAGAGGGCTCTTTTTCTATACAAAGACAGGAGGTATCGGCGAAATGTTCAAGCATTGGAACGAGGACATCCGGGCAATCCTGTCCCGCGACCCGGCGGCGCGAAGCGCCTTGGAAGTCATATTGTGTTACCCCAGCTTCCGCGCCGTGCGCAGGCATCGCCGCGCCAACTGGCTGTGGAACCACGGCATGAAGCTGCTGGCCCGCATGGTGTCGCAGCGCACGCGCCGGATCACCGGCATCGAAATCCACCCGGGCGCAAAAATCGGCAAGGGCCTGTTCATCGACCACGGCATGGGCGTGGTGATCGGCGAGACCGCGGAGATCGGCGACAACGTGACGCTCTACCAGGGCGTCACGCTGGGCGGCACCGGCAAGGACGTGGGCAAGCGCCACCCGACCATTGGCAACAACGTGGTGATTGGTTCGGGCGCGAAGGTGCTGGGGCCCTTCAAGGTGGGCGACAACGCCAAGATCGGCGCCAGCGCGGTGGTATTAAAGGAAGTTCCGCCCTATTCGACGGTGGTCGGCAACCCCGGCCGCGTCGTCCGGCAGGCGGGCGAGCGGGTCGGCATCGATCTGGACCAGATCCACCTGCCCGATCCGATCAAGGAGCGCATCGAGGAGATGACTTCTCGACTGATGCAACTGGAGAAGTGCATGGAGCGCAAGGCACAGGGCATCGCCTGCGACCAGTGCGAAGAATTCAACCTCCCAAATTGCCTGCTGGTGCCCAAGGAGGAGATTAAGAATGAAGATCTATAACACGATGACCCGCCAGAAGGAAGAGCTCGTCCCGGTGCACGAAGGCGAAGTGCGCATCTACGCCTGCGGCCCGACGGTCTACAACTTCTTCCACATCGGCAACGCGCGCCCCTTCATCATCTTTGATACGCTGCGCCGCTACCTGACCCACAAGGGCCTCAAAGTCACCTTCGTCCAGAACTTCACCGACATCGACGACAAGCTCATCCGCCGCGCGGAGGAGGAGCACACCACCGTCGAGGAGATCGCCGACCGCTACATTGAAGAATACTTTAAGGACGCGGATTCGCTGGGCGTCATGCGGGCGGACGTGCACCCGAGAGCCACCCGCCACATCGGCGAAATCATCAAGATCATCCAGAAGCTGATCAAGAACGGCTACGCCTACGAGGCGGAAGGCGACGTGTATTTTGATACCCAAGCCTACCCCGGCTACGGCAAGCTGTCCGGCCAGAACCTGGAGGACCGCGAAGCGGGCGCCCGCATCGAAGTGGACGACATCAAGAAAAACCCGATGGACTTCGCGCTCTGGAAGGCACAGAAGCCCGGCGAACCCGCCTGGAAGAGCCCCTGGGGCATGGGCCGGCCCGGCTGGCACATCGAGTGCTCCGCCATGAGCATGAAGTACCTGGGTGAGACCTTCGACATCCACTGCGGCGGCGTGGACCTGATCTTCCCCCACCACGAAAATGAAATCGCCCAGTCGGAGGGCGCCACCGGCAAGCCGTTTGCCAAGTACTGGATGCACAACGGCCACATCAACGTGGACAACCGCAAAATGAGCAAGTCTCTGGGCAACTTCTTCACCGTGCGCGAAATCGCCGCCGAGTATGACCTGGAGGCGGTCCGCATGTTCA
>JAEVZE010000123.1 GCA_023392395.1 Bacillota bacterium | reverse complement strand
GGGGGTACGACGCCAGCGGAGACGACGACCATCAGTTTCGCGACGCGCTCGGGGCGACGGGTTGCGAACTTGAGCGCCATCCACCCGCCGAAGGAATTGCCAATGAGCGCTGCGCGGGGAACGTTCAGCACGTCGAGCACGGCTTCCAGCCAGCGCACACAGGCGTCTGATTCAAAGTCGAGCCGGTTTTCGTCGCTGTTTCCGGCCTCGCCCAGAATGTCCACCGCCAGCACCCGGAAATCTTTCGCCAGAGGGAAGATGTCGCCCAGCCAGAATGCGCTGTTGCCGCACGACCCGTGCAACAGCACCACGGGCGGGTTTTCCTTCGCTCCGGCTTCAATCACAAACGTGCGACCCTCGGGCGTATTCACGTACTTCTTTTCCACCGGAAATGCGCCAAGAATGCCGTTGTAGTGCGCGCGAACCTGTTCGCGCCCTTCTACTGTCCTGAAAACACTCATTCGATTCCCTCCGATTCCCCGTTCGTCAGCGCCGCCACATACCCGAGCATCGCCTGCGTAAAGCGAAGCGTACCCCACAGCGCCACGCGCACCGTGCGCTCCGGTTCGATGAACTGCGCGGTCAGCGTCGATTCGCCGTACTCCGGGGGCTTGCCGTTCAACACCGCGGTCAGCGTGTTGACGATACGGATCGCCCCGTCGCGGCTGTCCACCCGGATGTCCAGCACCGTCGATGCCTTCACCTGGGCTTCGGCGCTTGCCGATGGCTTCTCTGCCCCGGGCCGCTCGGTGAAAGCGCTCAAATCGTGCCCGGACACGCGCCACCGATTGCCGATTCTCGTGGCCGAGAGTACGCCCTCTCGCATGTAGCGCTGAATCGTCTTGATGTGCATGCCCAGCATTTCGGCGACCTGCTCCGCGCTGTAGAAGGAATCATCCATAACCAAAAGCTCCTTAAAAGTCCTTATAAGGGAATTGTAAGGAATGGAAAGGCGCGCGTCAAGCGCGAAATAGTGGTTTGGGCCGGGAAATCGCCGTCATTGCGTTAATTCTTCCGAAAGGGGTTGACGGACCGATCATACTGTATATAATGTATATAAACAGTAAGACCGCCATGAGCGGATGCCGGAGGCGATGCGCGCTGAACATCATCCTGTCCAATTCGTCTGAATTGCCGATCTACCAGCAGATTGTCGACCAGGTCCGGGACGCTATCCTGCGCGGGGAGCTGGCGGAGGGGGCGCTGCTGCCCTCGATCCGCGCCCTCGCGAAGGATTTGCGCATCAGCGTCATCACCACCGGCCGCGCTTACGACGAACTGGAGCGCGAAGGGTACATCGCCAGCGTCGCGGGCAAGGGTTCCTACGTCGCACCCAGGAGCTTGGAATTGCTGCACGAGTCGCGGTTGAGTATGGTGGAGGAAAAGCTCGCCGATGCGGTGCGTTGCGCCAATACGCTGGGCATCGGCCGGGGCGAAGTCGACGCGCTTCTGGAACTCATCTATAAGGAGGGGGCGCAGTGAACGCGCTGGAAGTCAAAAATCTTCGCAAGCAATATGGCAAATTTGAATTGAAAAATGTGAGATTTTCGCTGGAGGCCGGGCAGATCATGGGCTTCATCGGCCCGAACGGCGCCGGAAAATCCACGACCATCAAGGCCATTTTGAACCAGATCCATAAGGACAGCGGCGAGATCCTCTTGTGGGGCAAGGACAACGTGCGGCATGAAATCGAACTGAAAAACCGCATCGGCGTCGTGCTGGACGAGGGCTACTTCTACGGACACCTGAGCCTGAAGCGCATGAAGGACCTGATCGCGCCCTTTTACAGCACCTGGGACGAGCGTGAGTACCGGCGCTACATTGCCGACTTCCGCCTGGACGAGGGCAAGAAAATTTCCGAACTCTCCAAGGGCATGCGGATGAAGTACGCCATCGCGCTGGCGCTCTCCCACAGGGCGGACCTGCTGATCATGGACGAGCCGACCTCCGGCCTGGACCCGATGGTGCGGGAGGAACTGCTGGAACTCCTCCGGCGCATGATCCAGGACGAAAACAAGTCCGTCTTCTTCTCGACGCACATCACCTCCGACCTGGACAAGATCGCGGACCAAATCGCGCTGATCAACGATGGCAGGCTGCTCTTCAGCCAGCCCAAGGACGATCTGCTGGACAGGCACGCCGTCGTCAAGGGCCCGCTGTCCGCGCTGACGGGCGGGGCGGAGGCACTGTTCGTCGGCTTCCGCAAAAGCGATTACGGCTTCGAGGCGCTGACGAATGACCGCGCCGCCGCCAGGAAGCTTCTGGGCGAACAGGCGGTGCTTGAGCGGGCGACGGTGGAAGACCTGATGCTCTACTATGTCAGGAGGGACAACGAGCATGCTCTGGCTCATGAAAAAAGAACTGACCGCTAACGTTCGGTACATGATGATCGGCTTTGGGATCTTCCTCGTCTACGTGTTTCTCTTCGCGGGCAACGGCGCGGGCCTGTTCATGCTGTGCCTGACGATCTGCGTCTATTCGATCTCATCCACCAACCTGGCGCTGGATGAGCGCTACCAGATCGACCGGCTGCTGATGACGCTGCCGGTGCGCAGGCGCGACGTGGTGCTCAGCAAGTACCTGCTGATTTTCGTACTCTTCGCGCTGTGCGCCGCGGTCTATGCGCTGATTTCGCTCGCTGCGGGGTTCTTCGGCTATGACCGCATCCCGCCCATCACCTTTTCCAGCGCCATGTTCGGCCTGTTTGTGGCCGGCCTCTATGGCGGCGTGACCATCCCGCTGTATTACCGGTTTGGCGCGCAGTCCACCCGGTATGTGGCGCTCGCCCTGTTCCTTGTGGCGTTCGCGCTGAGCCCGCTTGTGCCGGCGGGCGCTTTGATGGCAGCCGGGGCGGGCTTATCCGGCGGGCGCATGGGCATTTTGATGCTGGTTTGCGCACTGATTGTGCTCGCGGCCTCCTTCCTTCTGTCCAGCGCGCTCTACGCGAAAAAGGACCTGTGAGGGCGGCTTATCCGCCGCGTGCGAACGCCGATGGCGGAACGCGCGGCCTGCTCTCCGATTCGCACTGTTTTCTGGGTCATTCCCATTCAAATGCGAGATCGGTTGAGACTCGCATAATTGTGACACAAATGTAACAAAATTCCGTTGCTAATGTGGTGCGGGCGTGCTATACTCTTTCGGAACGGGCTCTTTAAGGGCGGTACATTGATGCCGACAAGAAGCTCTCCGGCGGGTGCATGCCCGCGCGGGCTCTGCTTGTCTGCGGCAATTCAGCGCAGGCATTTTTTTATGGGGTGATTTTCATGCGCTTCAAGGCGAACCTGGCGGACGCGCAGAAGATCGACCGCGCGCTGATGCGGCTGTCGCATCAGATTCTGGACCGGAACGGCGAGGCGGACCTGTGCCTGGTGGGCATCCGTACCCGAGGCGTTCCGCTGTCCGGGCGGCTGGCGCAAAACCTTCGCGCCCTGACCGGGCGGGAAGTGGACGTGGGCGCACTGGACATCACGCTCTACCGGGACGACCTCACCGAGATTGCCGAGACCGCGCGTCTGAACGGCACCCACATCTCCTTTCCGGTGGCCAAGCGCCGCGTGGTGCTGGTGGACGATGTGATCTATACCGGCCGCACCGCCCGCGCCGCCATGGACGCCGTGATCGCGTTGGGCAGGCCTGCCTCCATCCAGCTGGCGGTATTGGTGGACCGGGGCCACCGGGAATTGCCCATTCGCGCGGACTTCGTGGGGTTCAACGTGCCCACCGAGCAGCGCGAGCTGGTGCATGTGCGCCTCCGGGAGACGGATGGCGAGGACGATATTCAACTGTTCGAGAGATCATGACGGGCTGACGCGCCGCGCGCAAATGCCGGACATAACCGGTGACGCGCGTACTTCACATGCCGAAAACGCCGCCCGAGGCGTTTCGTATAGAGGAGGAGAACCACATGGTATCCAAGACTCAGACCATCGGGTATCTGCCGGATGAAAGACCGCCGATTTGGAAGCTATTTCTCTACGCGCTCCAGCAGGTCGTCGTCATGTTCCCGGCGACAATCGCCGTCGCGCTGCTGACCGGCTTCCACGTATCCACCACGATCTTCGCCAGCGGCCTTGCCACGATTTGCTTCGTCCTGATCACGGGCCGCCAGCTCCCCCTCTATTACGGCTCCAGCTTCTCGTACCTCGCGGCCATCACCACGCTGATGGCGACCGACGCGCTCTCCGGTTATTCTCTCAATGAGAAGATCGCGGTGGCGCAGTTTGGCATCGTGATGTCGGGCTTCGTGTCCATCGCGGCGGGCTTCCTGGTCAAGGCCTGCGGCAAGGACATCATTGACAGGATCTTGCCCGCCTCGATCACCGGCCCCATCGCGATGGTCATCGGCCTGACGCTGGCCGGCAACGCGCTGGGCGACGCCGCCAGCTTCGGCGCAAACGCAATCCCCGCCGGGCTCGAAATGACCGCCGCCAACCTGGCCTGGGTGGTCTCTCTGATCACGCT
>JAEVZE010000116.1 GCA_023392395.1 Bacillota bacterium | reverse complement strand
GCTCTGGGGTTCCACGGTCGCTTCGGGGGCGGGGGTGGTTTCCGGCTGAGCTTCCACGGTGGGCTCCGCGGTGATTTCGGGGGCGATGGTGGCTTCGGGGGCAACGGTGGCTTCGGGCTCCGCGGTCACTTCCGGCTTGGCTTCCTCGGCGGGAGCCTCAGTGCGAGCGGGCTCCTCGGCGGGGGCCTGAACCTCGGGGGCGGACTGCTCGGCAGCGGACTGCTCGGGCTGCGCATCCTCGGCCATCGCCATGGGGGCGACCATCACCAGTACCATCACGGCCATCAGGGCGGCCAGCAGTTTCTTCATGTTCTTCATTTTCGTCTCTCCTCTCAAGGTCCAGCCGGTTGTTTGCCGTCTATCTTGTTCGCCCGTGCCCGGGCGGTTTCTCATCTTGTGGCTTTATTGTACCTCCTGGGAGTTACACGACCGGTTACAAGCCCCGGCGGTCCAAAATTCCAGTGTTGCCCGGCGCCAGACCTGCGTGACAGCGCTTTCCAAGCCCTTTCGGGCGGAAACGGCGGGAAATGCTGCATTCACGGGCATTTATCACCCCAGTGCCGGCCTTTTCCGCGGTCCGTGGCCGGAAAAATCACCCGGCTATCGGCGGAGCAGGCGCTCGGTTCAAGGACAAACCGTTAACTGTATGTAAATCATGATTTTTGACGCGGATTTTGTCACCTCGCTTCCCGCCTGTCCCACGACCGGTTTCCGGTGACATCTCTCGCGGGAGCAACCGTCCTCGTTGTAACAATTTCCCATAATTCCACAGGACTTTGGTCTGTCCGGAGGCAATGCGGCAGGAGATACCGAGATGGAAACGATCTTGCATCCGCATCAAAAAGAGGCCCCGCCATATAGCGGAGCCTCAAGTTGCTGACAAACCCGACGATCCTTCCAATCGATCCCGGCGACATGCGCGCCGGGATCGTTTTTCCTCCACCAGTTCACAAACTGGTGGAGGAAACAATCCCTTCAGTCAGTGAGCCGCCCGGAAAATCCTCAGATTTTCAGGCTCACGCAGATTTCCTTCCTTCGCATTGAAAAACCATCGTGGTTTTTCAATGCTCATTTATGGTGTTATGCCCCGCCCATAAAGCGGATCGTGCGCGGGTTCTGGGAGGAAAAAAGCTGCGCGGGCGGGCCCTGTTCCACGATCTGGCCGTTCTCCATCAGGATGACGCGGTCGGCCACGTCCCGTGCAAAGCTCATCTCATGGGTCACCACCACCATGGTCATGCGTTCCGCGGCCAGATCCCGCATGACGGCGAGCACCTCCTGGGTCAATTCCGGGTCCAGCGCGGAGGTGGGTTCGTCAAAGCACAGCATTTCCGGCTGCATGGCGAGAGCTCTGGCGATGGCCACGCGCTGTGCCTGCCCGCCGGACAATTGGTGCGGGTAGGCTTTCGCCTTGTCCGAAAGCCCCACTTTCTTGAGCAGCGCCATCGCGCGGGCCTCGGCCTCGTCGCGGGACAGTTTGAGCACCGCCACCGGCGCGTCGATGAGGTTTTTCAGGACGCTCATGTGGGGAAACAGGTTGTAGGACTGGAACACCATGCCCATCTTGCGGCGGATGGACGCAAGCGCGGCCTCATCCGCATCCTTCAGCTTCCCGTTCTCCATCCAGCACATCTTCTCGCCGTCCAGCTCGATTTCGCCGGAATCGATCGTTTCCAGCCGGTTGACGCACCGAAGGAACGTGGACTTGCCGCTGCCGGACGGGCCGATCAGCGCCAGCACCTCGCCCTTTTCCACTTCGATGGAGATGCCGTCCAGCACGCCCAGGCCGTCGAAGCTCTTTTTGATGTCCTTTGCCTTCAGCATGCTGCCTCCTAGTAGTAGTTCAGTTTCCGCTCCACCAGCTTGCAGGCCTGTTCGGCGATGCCGTTCAAGACCAGGTAGATGAGCATCGCGACGATGTAGGGATCCACCGATACGCTGCCGGAGGCCTGCTTCTTGGCGATGGTCAGCACCTCCGTGATCGCCACCACCGACGCCAGCGCGGTGTCCTTGACCAGTGTGATAACCTCGTTGGTGACCGGCAGGATGACCCGCTTGATCACCTGCGGCAGGATGATGCGAAAGAAAGTCTGCCCCTTCGAGTAGCCCAGCACCTGCGCGGCCTCCCGCTGCCCTGACGGGATCGACTGGATGCCGCCGCGGAAGATCTCCGCGAAGTAGGCCGCATAGTTGATCACGAACGCGAAGATCACCGACCAGAACCGGTCGGGGTTGAAGGGAAGCACCTGCGGCAGCAGAAAGTAGATGAACATGATCTGCAGCATGAGCGGCGTCGAGCGCATGATGTAGATGTAGAACGAGACGGGCTTTGAGATGACCCGGAGTTTTGACATGCGCCCGAAGGCCACCAGCATGCCCAGCGGCATCGACAGCACCAGCGTCAGCGCGAACACCGACACCGTGGTGCCCACGCCGCCCAGGAGCAGCCCCGTCAGGTTCATCAGTTTCTCGGGATCGCTGAAGAATTTGCCCAGCATGTCCTATCCTCCCCGCCCGGTGCGGTGCTTTCGAAAAATTCGGGCTGACCGCGCAGGCAGTCAGCCCGGATATGCCTTAATATGGTTGCCTAGATGTTTATTCCGCGGTGATCAGCGAGATGTTCGAACCAAACCACTTCTGGCAGATTTCGTCCACCTTGCCGTCCTTCGCCATCGCCTTCAACGTCTCGTTGACCTTGTCCCGAAGCGCCACGTCTTCCTTGCGGAAGCCGATGGCGTAGAAGTCGTCCTCAAGGTTGTCGATGGTGAAGAGGCTGGTGTCGCCGATCTGCTTGATCTCGTAGTTGGCGACCACCTGGTCGATCAGCACCGCTTCCACGTTGCCATTCTGCAGATCCATAATGGCGGTCAGGTAGTCCGGATAGGCCAGCACTTCGCCCAGGGACTTGTAGTAGTCGGCGAAGTCGGCGTTCTTCTCCAGCAGTTCCTCCGCGTAGGAGCCGGACTGCACGGCGACCTTCTTGCCCACCAGGTCCTCGCGGCCCTTGAGGGCCGGGTCCTTAACCAGGAACACGATCTTGTTGTTCAGGTAGTCCATCGAAAGCGCCATGGCTTCCTGGCGCTCCGCCGTATCGCTCATACCGTTCCAGATGCAGTCGATGTTGCCGCTCGACAGCTCCATCTCCTTGGCGTCCCAATCGATGGGCTGCAGCACCAGTTCCACGCCCAGGCGGGCGCAGACTTCCTTGGCCAGGTCGATGTCAAAGCCCACGATCTCGTTGTTCTCGTCCCGGTAGCCCATTGGCGGGAAGCTGTCGTCCAGGCCCAGAATGAACTTGCCCTTCTCCTGGATCTTCGCAAGCGATTCGTCCTCCGCCAGGGCCGGAACCGCCATCATCATGACCAGCATGGCCGCCAGCAGCATCGCGATCAATCTTTTCATCAAATAACCCCTCCGCGCTTTACTTTGCTAACGTGATAAAATATACCATAGACGCGGCGGCCTGTCAAGCGCGGCGGATGTTAAGAAATGCACAAGGGGCGCTGGAAATCCGCACCATGGATTTTCAGCGCCCGTTTGTTCTAGGAGAACGTAGAGAGGGCCAAAGCCCTCTCTACTTTCAATCAAATCCGGCGACCTGCGCGCTTGGGTTTGGCTTTCCCCCAAAGGCCGAGCCTGCCCGGCCGACGGGGAAAGCATTCCCGCTCCGGTTTCCGCCCGAAAACGCTCGCGGCGTTTTAGGAAACCGGCCCGCATCCTAATGCAAATGAAAGCTGCATAAGCAGATTTCATTTGCCCGCTTTAGCGGATGACCGTTCCTGTTCTGCCCTCGACGCCGTCCATCGCCTTTTCGAGCAGCGTGATCAGCGCGTAGCGGCCGGGCTTACTGGCGGCAAACGCCATCGCGGCCTGGACTTTGGGCAGCATGGAGCCGGGCGCGAAGTGGCCCTGCTTCACATACTCCTCGGCCTCGGCCACGGTCAGTTCGCTCAGCCACTTCTCGTCGGGCTTTTTGAAGTTGATCGCGACCTTCTCGACGGCGGTCAGGATGATCAGGCAGTCTGCGTCGATCATCTCAGCCAGCTTCTCGCTGGCGAAATCCTTGTCGATGACGGCGGGCACGCCCTTCAAATGCAGCCCCTCGGCGATGACCGGGATGCCGCCGCCGCCTGCGGCGACGACCACCTGACCCGCGTTCATCAGGTCCTTGACGGTCTCGATTTCGACGATCTCCACGGGCCTAGGGGAGGCGACCACGCGGCGGTAGCCGCGGCCCGCGTCCTCGCGGACCACCCAGCCGCGCTCTTCCACCATTTCATCCGCCTCTTCCTTGGTCATGAACTGGCCGATGGGCTTGGTGGGGTTTAGGAACGCCGGGTCCTCCGGATCGACGCGCACCTGCGTGAGCACCGTCGAAACCGGCTTGTAAATGCCGCGGGACAGAAGCTCCTCCCGGAGCGCGTTCTGCAGGTCATACCCAATGTAGCCC
>JAEVZE010000107.1 GCA_023392395.1 Bacillota bacterium | reverse complement strand
GATCTGCTTTGGCGACCGGCCCGGCGGCGGCGCGTCTGATCAGGTGGAGGCTGTGGCGAGGTTTTTCGAAAAGACCGGCATCCCCCACGAGGTGGCGGGCGATATGCGGCACCGGCTGTGGGGCAAGTTCATGCTGAACGTGGGCGTCAACCAGGCGGTGGCGGTGTTTGAGGGCGACTACGGCACGGTGCAGCGGGAAGGCCCCGCCCGGGACGCGATGATCGCCGCCATGCGGGAGGCGCTGACGCTGTCCAAGGCGGAGGGCGTGGACCTGACCGAGGAGGACCTGGCCTACTGGCTCAAGGTGCTGAGTACGCTGAACCCGGACGGCAAGCCATCCATGCGGCAGGATCTGGAGGCGGGGCGGTATAGCGAGGTGGACCTGTTCGCCGGGACGGTGTTGGAACTGGGCGTGAAACACGGGATCGACTGCCCGGTCAACCGGATGCTGTACGACCGGATCAAACAGATGGAAAGCATGTTTTAGTCGTCTGCTCAAAACCACCGGAACCCCTTCACGTCATCCAATCGTTCCCGGCGACCTGCGCGCCGGGAACGCGTTTCAGCAACCAGTGCGTACACCGGTTGCTGAAACAATTCCTCAAGTCAGTGAGCCGCCCGGAAATTCGTGAGGATTTCATGCTCACGATGATTTTCTTGCGCGCCCAAGAGCCGCATTGCGGATTTTGGGCGCTCGTCGCTCAGGCCGCGGCCTGCCGCTTTTTCCTGCGCAGCATCCGGTCCGCAAAGGCGGTCAGCGCGGCGAACAGAAACGCGATCGAGAAGTACTGCGCCAGCGTACTTGCAGCGCTGCCCAGACTGCCGGACTGCCCTCCGCGGTCGCCGCCGAAACCCAGGCCAGGGCCCTGCCCGGAAGCGCCGGCGGTCTGTGTTGAGGCGTCTCCGGCGGTCGGGGTGGAGGCGTCGCCAGCGGTCTGGGCGGAGGCGTCGCCAGTGGTCTGCTCAGTTGCATCGCCAGTGGTTTGAGCAGAATCGGTGCCGGTGGTCTGGGCGGAATCGGTGGAGGTTCTCGCGGTCTGGCTTTCCGCGCCGGGGAATTGGCCACCCCGGTTTTCACGGAAGCCCTCGCCGCCTTGGGCGCTGGCGGTAAAGGGCATCGTCAGCCAGCGGACAAAGCTGGTGGCCGCCACGCCGTAGACGCCATAGGCCAGGATTACCGCCGTCAATACCACCGCAACCACCCTGGGCAGCCGGACAAAGCGGGAGAAGATGCCCTTGAGATAATTGAAGTGCAGCCCCAGGTGCACGCCCACCAGCGCAAGCGATAGCGCCGCGCAGCTGTAGTGGATGGTCTTCCACGGCCCGCCCTGTGTTGCAAGACCCGGGAACGCGATCTTGGAGATCAGGATGCCGCTGACGCCCACCGCCAGGAAGCCCGTTAACATCAGCGCGTCGACGATCCACATCAGGCGGGTTTTGCCGTCCGCTTTGAAAAGCTTCACCGTCACGCGGCGGATCCATTCAAAGTTCAGCCCCTTGTGAACGAAGAACACGCCGATCAGGATCAGGCCGCCGATTTCATGAAATGCCAGGCCCAGCGCCTGCTTGGAGTACATCAGCGCGATCACAAGGATCATCAGCACATCCAGAACAATTTTCACAACCGTTTTTTTCTTCACGTTCTACCACCCTTCCTTGGGGTTTATTGTGCCGGAATTTATTGAGCGGGGTATGAACAAACCGTGAATGCATCCGCTCGATTTCGCGCCCGCGGCGTTATTTCGCTTGGTTTTCCCGAGCCGCGCCCGGACAATCGTCCTTTGACATGCCCTTGACTTCTCCCAAGGAGCCTAACGAATTGCATGATTCCAGCGGTTTTTTACATGCATCCGCTCGGGCGATGCCGTATAATGGCCTCAATCCAATCAATACGATAGGAATAATTAAGATTGATGCCCCGGGGGGCCCGGAACATTCTTGAGGAGGGGTTCTTCATGTGCGATTGCAAGTCCCACCTGGCGGTAGCAAGTGAACAGCAGTTTCTCTACGGGCGCTCGCCGCGCCCGATCGCGCTCAAAAACGGCATGGTGATCGGCGGCGGGCAGGTTTACCCAGAGCTCAACTTCACGCTGCCGCCGATGACCATCGACGAGGCCAGTTACAAGCAGGTCAAGGAGCACTACCGGCAGATGACCACCGGTGCGCTGCGCCGCGCGCTGGAGCTGCACGCGGCGGGCGTGGTGGTGGAGATCGAACTGCTGCCGCCGATGACCATCAACCCCGATTGGGGCATTGAGATCACCCAGATCGTGCGCGACATCATGTTCGACTTCGAGGCCAACAAGGGCCTCAAAAGCGCCATGCGGCTGACCCCCAACGACACCCGCGAGTTCGTGCGGCCGCCGGTATTGCGCTCCGGGCTGTATCTGGAGGGCATGCTGAAGGTGTTCGAGGGCGCGGCGAAGGCGGGCGCGGACTTTTTGTCCATTGAGTCCACCGGCGGCAAGGAAATCCATGACGACGCGTTGGTCAACGCCGACCTTCTGCAGGCGATCTTCGCGCTGGGCGTGCTGGGCGCCAGGGATATGGACTTTCTGTGGCGCAAAATTGTGGGCATCGCGGAAGCAAATGGCGCCATCGCGGCGGGCGACTCCGCCTGTGGTTTTGCCAACACCGCCATGGTGCTGGCCGAAAAGGGCATGATTCCCGGTGTGTTCGCGTCGGTGATCCGCGTGGCCACGGTGGGCCGCGCGATGGTCGCCTTCGACGTGGGCGCCAAGGGCCCCAGCAAGGACTGCGCCTACGAAGGGCCGTTCGTGAAGGCCATCGCCGGCGTGCCGATCGCGATGGAGGGAAAGTCCGCCGCCTGCGCGCACTTGAGCCCCGTGGGCAACGTGGCCGCCTGTGTCGCCGACATGTGGAGCAACGAATCCGTGCAGAACGTGAAGCTGCTGGCCGACATGGCCCCCACCGTCTCGATGGAGCAATTGATCTACGACTGCCGCCTGATGAACACCGCAAGCCAGGACGGGGACGGCGCGCACCGGCTGATCAAGTGGCTGGCCGATTCCGACAGCCATCTGTCGCCCCAGGCCTACGTGTTAAGGCCCGACGTGGTGCTCCGGCTCAGTGAGAAGATCGCCGCCACATCCGATCCCTACCAGCGCACGGTCATCGGCGCGCGCGCGGCCATCGAGGAGGTCAAAAAGGCTTACGAAGCGGGCGAGGTGCTCCTGCCGCAGCGGGAGGCCAAGTGGATCGGCCTGATCGAGGCGCAACTGGACGATGTGCCGGACACCGCCGAAGAGCTGACGGAAATGATGCTGCCGATGCTGGAGGGCAAGTTCCTGCCCAAAGAGTACGGACTGTAAGAAGTAAGCCGTGGAGTAAGGGGCTGTCCCGAAGCGATCGGATCGCGGCGGGGCGGCCCTTTGTGTCGTGAAAACTGGATGGTTACGGCAGGGCTCTGCCCCGCGCCCCGCCCGGGGAAATGATTTCCCCGGGACCCCTCAAT
>JAEVZE010000036.1 GCA_023392395.1 Bacillota bacterium | reverse complement strand
GCCGGACAGCTGGAACGCGTCCCGGTCGCCGGTGATCACCACCGAGTCCAGGCCCTCCTGCTCGGCCTTTTTGGACAGCGTGCCCAGCAGGTCGTCCGCCTCGAAGCGCTCCACCGACAGGATCTTGATGCCCATCGCTTGAAGCAGTTCCTTCGCGATGGGGAACTGCGGGCGCAGATCGTCCGGCGTGGGCGGGCGGTCGCCCTTGTAGGCCTCGAAGTCCGCGTGGCGGAAGGTGGGCCCGTGGGGATCGAACGCGACCAGGCAGTAGTTGGGCTTTTCGTCCGCCAGAGCCTTCAAAAGCATCGACAGAAAGCCGTACACCGCGTTGGTCGGTACACCTTCGCCGTTGTCCAGCGGCGGCAGCGCATGATACGCGCGGTACATCAGGCTGTTGCCGTCTACCAGAATCAGCTTTCCCGGCATGAGGCCGCCTCCTCCCCTATGATACAATACCTTATTATACATGAAATCCCGCTCAAATACAACCTCGGGCGCATGCCGGCATGCGTGGGCTTTGCTGCATCGATTGCCATGTTCGCATATGGACATTCGTTCCGGCGCATGGTAAGATACATAGGAATTGTTTCCACGGGGGTGTGAATTTCATGCGCAAGCTGGCAAGCGCGCTGACCATTGTGACGATGGCGGTGCTGGGAATCCTCTTTTTAGTGTGGGTGGGGACGGGGCTCAAGGCGGGCGTCACCGGGGCTGACGCTCAGGCCGCGTCCAGCCAGCAGGGCGCGTTTGACACCATCACCGGCGCGATTTTGAGCGGCGACATGGGCTCCGACCAGTTTAAGAAGGTCTCCGAGCCTGACCCGGCACGCTACCAGATCGTCACCTACCGCGTGCAGGTAAAAAATCCCGGCATCCTGGGCGCGGACTGGGTGCGCCTCAAGCTGTCGCCGACGGACAGCGACGTGGCGCTGCTGGCCGCTCCGCAGGACGTGGGCCCCTTCGGCTCTCAGGAGGTAACCGCGCAGCTCCTGACAGAGGCCGGAAGCGACGTAAAGCGCGACGTCTGGATCGAATACTACATCTTGGGCAGCCGACAGAGCCAGGCCGCCCATTGGAGCACAAATGACTGATGATACGCTGATTGTGGCCGAAAAGCCGTCTGTCGCGCGGGACATCGCGCGGGTGGTGGGCGCGAGAACCAAGGTGGATGGCGCGTTCACTGGCGGCGGCTACGTGGTCACCTGGGCGCTGGGCCACCTGGTGGCGCTGTGCGACCCGGACGAGCTCGACCCCAAATACCAAAAATGGCGCGCCGAGGATCTGCCGATCCTGCCGGAGGCCATCCCCACCAAGGTGCTGCCCAAGACCCGCGCGCAGTTCTCCACCGTCAAAAAATGGATGAAGGACGGCGCCATCGCCCGCATCATCTGCGCCACCGACAGCGGACGCGAGGGCGAACTGATCTTCCGGTTGATCTACGATCAGGCGGGCTGCAAAAAGCCGGTCACAAGGCTCTGGATCTCCTCCATGACCGACCAGGCGATCCGCGAGGGCATGAAGAACCTGAAACCCTCCCAAGCCTACGACGCGCTGTACCAGAGCGCCCGCTGCCGCGCCGAGGCAGACTGGCTGGTGGGCATGAACGCCTCCCGCGCGTTCACGCTGCGTTATAATGCGCTGCTCTCGGTGGGCCGCGTCCAGACACCCACGCTGAAGTTGATCGTCCAGCGGGATCAGGAGATCGCCGCCTTCGAACCCCGGCCCTACTGGGAAATCCGCGCGAACTTCGGCGATTACGAAGGGCTGTGGATGGACCCGGAAACGAAAGAACTGCGCACCTTCGACGAGGCGCTGGGAAAGCGCGTGAAGGCGGAGGTCACCGGAAAGACGGGCGTGGTCGCGGAAGCGACGAGGGAGCTAAAGCGCATGCCGCCGCCGCTGCTCTACGACCTGACGAGCCTGCAACGGGAAGCAAACAAGCTGATGGGCCTGCCCGCGGCCAAGACCTTAAAGCTGGCGCAGGCGCTCTACGAGCAATACAAGCTGATCACCTATCCCCGCACCGACAGCCGCTACCTGCCCCGGGACATGATCGGGGGCGCGAAGCGCGCGATGGAGGCGCTGCCCGAAAGCTATCAGCCCTTAGTCGCGGGCGCGCTGGACAAGCCCAAATCCTTTGGGCGCGTGTTCAACGACGAGCGCGTCACCGACCACCACGCCATCATCCCCACCGGCTCGAGGGCGGACCTGAGCCGCTTGCCGGAGCCGGAACGCAAGCTGTTCGACATGATCGCGCGGCGGCTGATCGCCGCCTACTACCCGGACTACGAGTACGAATCGGCGGAACTGATCACGAAGGTGGAGGCGCATTCATTCAAGACCTCCGGTGCGACGCCGAAGGTGGAGGGTTGGCGCGCGCTGTACCGGGACGCACCGGAGGAAAAGGAAGAGCCGCCGGTGCCGGACATCGCCCCGGGAGAGACGCGAAAGGTGCAGGGCGTTTCGGTCAAGCAGCAAAAGACCAAGCCGCCCGTGCCTCACACGGACGCGTCGCTGCTGGCCATGATGGAGCACGCGGGGAAGCTGATCGACGACGAGGAGATGCGGGAGCGGATGAAGGCGGGGGGCCTCGGCACGCCCGCGACCCGCGCCGCCGTCATCGAGCGGCTGATCGATGTGGGATATATCGCGCGGAAAGGGCGGGCGATCCTGTCCACCGAGAAGGGTCAGTCGCTGATCCGGGTCGCCCCGGAGGAGATCGCCTCGCCCGAGACCACCGGACGGTGGGAAAAGGCGCTCTACGACATCGCCGGGCAGACGGACAAGGAAAAGATGGCGCTTCTGACCGGGCGGTTCATGGAGGGCATCCGGCGCTACGGCGCGTTTCTGACCGAGGCCGCCGTCCGCGCGCCCGAGGCGCACTTTGAGAGGGAACCCGCCAAAGGGAAGCGCGGCGCGGCGAAGGGCGGCGCGGGCAAGCCCAAATCATCGAAGCTGGGCGAAAAGTGCCCCGTCTGCGGGCAGGGCGAGGTGACGGAGAACGCCAAGGCCTACGGCTGCTCCCGCTGGAAGGAAGGCTGCAAGTTCACCGTTTGGCGCGACGCGCTGAAGAAGGCGGGCTTGCCGCAGATCGACACGGCCATGATGAAAACCCTGCTTAGCGGCGGGCGCGTCAAGGCGGGGGAAGCGGAGTACATTCTTGACAAAGGCGTGCTGAAACAGGCGACGCGCTGAGCGGAGAAACAAAAGGAACGGTTCCTGGTGTTGACAGGAGACCACCGCCGCATAAGCGCGGAGTCAAAGCGTGTGAACACAGTGAGCCGTCCCCTGGTTGATTTTGTTCTTGCATCAGCTGGTCGTATGTTTACAAAAAGATTAGGTATGATATGTGGAGGTTAATGCGAGTAATGTATAGAGGCATTCGTTGTATGATCCCCAACGAACGAGGTAATTACTTATATAAGTTGCTGAACGGTGTGGATATGGAGGGATATTACTGGTCTATTGAGGATTCTGAAGTATATGTCGGTGTTGATGAGGAGCTGTTTACTCAAACGCAGTATACGGGTGATGAGTTCAGACGAGCTATCTCTGAGGGTGTATATTACGTAATTCATGCACGCATCCAGGGATCAATATTCGACGATTACGCCACGACGATAGAATCGTACGACGATTTCTGCGCAGGAGAATGTCAAATATATGTGGTGATCATTGATTGTATTTTTGTGGATATATACGTCAAGAGTCAGATGATAGCCGAGATTATACGGCAAAATGCAATCAAATATGGTTTTGCTGATTTGGCCTTTATAACTGAGCAGAATGATAGGAACTTGCAATAACAGCACATGGAACAGGGGAATGGTTTTCTACGTCGGACAATCTCAAATATCCCATCACGCGAGAAAACAGAGAAATGTCCCCTGCGCTCTTAGAAACATAATAAAGAATCTATCTCAAACCAGTGTTCTGTCAGCCAGAGGATTTCATCCTTGAAGCGCACTACTTTTTCTCGACTTTCTCTGAAAAATTCAGGCTGTATCCACCACGGTACTTCAATGCACCAGGAAAGCCGCAAAGCGTCTGCGATGTCAGGCAACATCAACGGTAAATGCCGCGAATACTCTTCAAGGAATGCAAGGACCTTTCCGATGTCCAGCTGATTGTCTTTGAGCGCGAAAGACAGCATGGCCCTTCCGATGTCATGCCATACAAAGCCGTAATGGTTGCGGTCGAAATCGACGATGGCGGATACGCCTTCCGCGTCAAACAGGACGTTGTCGGCGGCAAAATCCTCATGGCCAATCCCCTTGGGCAACTTATCAAGAAACGCACTTGCAAGGTCCTTCAATATCGGTTCTTGCGCACGCACGTTTCGGTATTCAATGGGGGTGTCTGAGGAACATGCCTGCATACGAGCATGAAAGTTGGACCATAGCGAATCCAATGTTTGCCTGCCATCGATGGGAAACCCTTCAACGGAAAGCACCGGTAATTGTGAAAACGCTTTGTGCATGACCCCGCAGGCACTGCCAAGGCTGCGCATTTGCGCCATTGTAATTGTGCCGGAGCTTTCCACCTTTCCCGGGCGAAAATCCATGACCATATAGGCCGTTTCGTCATCCATGAGGCGAATGGCATGCCCGCCGCATTGCCAAATGGACGGACAGAGAACACCATTCTTCTCCAGGATGATCTGTCGCTGCAATGCAGACTCAACCAACTTCAATTTCTCTCTGCTGCACCGTTTGTTGCTGAATTGTTTCACCAGCAATTCACCTAGATCGGTGGAAACCTTCCATTTCTGATTTAACCATCCGCCTGTTACAGGAGTAATCTGATTGCATGTCAGCCCATAACTGTATTTCAAATCAGCGATGATTCTGTTTTCCATACAGTTGCCTCCTGAACAAAGCGCGAGAACACAGAGAATCGTCCTCTGTGTTCATGCATGCCCTTGTATTCACGCGCGCTTGAGGGTGAAATAGAACCGGGAACCCTTACCGACTTCGCTTTTCAGCCACAGCGTTTCGCCCATGGACTTCATCAGCTCGCTGGCGATGGACAGGCCCAACCCACTCCCCAGCCCGCTGTGGGAACGGTCCACCTTGTAGAAACGGTCGAACACGTAGGGCTGATCGGCGGGATCGATGCCGATGCCGGTGTCGGCGACGCAAAGGGTCACCTTTTCGTCGTCGTACTCGGCCTCCACCGCCACGCGGCCGCCCTCGGGGGTGTACTTCATCGCGTTGTCCAAGAGGATCACCAGCACCTGCTCCACCCGGTCGGGGTTTGAGAGCACCTGCGGCAGCTCGCCCGCCCGGCACTCGTAGGTCAGCCCCCGCTCCAAAGCCGCGGCGGTGTATTTTTCGGCCAGATCGCCCAAGATGCCGTCCAGGTGCATGGGTTTCGCGGTCAGCGACAGCTGCCCGCTCTGCAGGCGCGAAAGCTCCATCAGGTCGTTGATGAGCCGGCTCAATCGGAGCGTCTCCCGCAGCATGATGGTGTAATAGCGCTTCTTGGTCTCCTCGTCCCGCACCATGCCCTCCGACAGCGGCTCAATCAGCGCGCGCATGGCGGTGAGCGGCGTCCTCAGTTCGTGGGATACGTTGGCCACGTAGTCGCGCCGCGTGCGCTCCAGGCGTTCGCTCTCGGTGATGTCCAGAAACAGGCCCACCGCGCCGGCCACCTGGCCGTCCAGGTCCTGAAGTGGCGTAATGGTCATGCCCAGCACCCGGTCGGGAAGCGAAAGCCTTCGGGAGACGGTTTGCGCGCCTTTCACCGCCTGGTCGAAGTCCGCCCAGACGGCAGGGTCGGGGATCAGGTCCAGCCGGGAATCGCCCGCTTCCCGGGGCAGCGCGCGGAACAGCGCGTCCAGCGCTGGGTTGTGGTGGGTGACGCTGCCGGATGCGTCCACGGCGGCGATGCCCTCAGACAAGCCGTCGATGGTCTGGCGGAGGCGGTTACGCTCCACCACCAGCTGAGAGATGGTCTTGGAAAGCTCCTCCGACAGGTAGTTCAGCGACCGGCCCATTTGCCCTACTTCGCCGCGCTGCGTGTCATCCGCCCGGGCGGAGAAATTGCCGCCCGCCATGCCCACGGCCACGTCGCGCATCTGCCGGAGGGGGTTGACGATCCGGCCGATGATGTAATAAACCAGCGCCGTGACCACCGGCAGCGACAGCATCAGCGAGATCATCAGCGCGCCGTTTAAGGAGCTTGCGCCCACCATCGCCTCGTACAGTGGCACCAGCATCATCACCGCGCCGGTGATTTCGTCCCCGCTCTTGGTCGGGATGCCCACGCCCACCAGGCCGGTGTTCCGGAGAGCCGGGATCTGGTCCGCCTGCACCTGGCCGCTTTCCAGTACACTCCTCGCGCCTTCCCGCATGGCGGTGAAGTACCCCTGCGGCAGGTTTTCGTTGATCAAAAGCGTATTCATGTTCTCGTCGGTCACCAGTACGTACGCGCCCAGGAGCGACGAGTCCACGTTTTCCACGGCCAAAAGCTGCTTCAGCGCGCCTTTATCCAGCGTACCCTCCCGGAAGTTTTGAACAATGCTGCCCAGAGCCTTGGCTTTGGGCAGCAATTCATTCTCTTTGATGGTGGTGAACACCGTGCGGGAGATGTAATTATAGAAAATCGTGGTGAACAGCGCCGTGATCAGGATGGCCAGGATGACCACCGAGAAGAAGCGGGAGAACAGGACGCTTTGCCTCATTCGTCCACCTCAAATTTATACCCTACGCCGTACACGGTCTTGAGGCTCCAGGGCACGCCCTCCTGCGGCAGTTTCTGGCGGATGCGCTTGATGTGGGTGTCCACGGTGCGGGTGTCGCCGAAGTAGTCGTAACCCCAGACGCGGCTTAAGATCTGCTCGCGGGAGAACACCTGCCCGGCGCTGCCGGTCAGCATGTGCAGAATTTCGACTTCCTTGGGCGTGCAAGGCACCACCTGCCCCGCCGCCTTAACCTGGTAGTTGGACAGGTTGATCTCCAACTGTGGCAGGCGCACGATGGCGTCGCCCTCGGCGTGGGGCTCGGAGAAGCGGCGCAGCACCGCGCGGATTCGGGCCAGCACCTCCCGGGGGCTGAAGGGCTTGACGATGTAGTCGTCCGCGCCCAATTCGAGCCCCAAAATGCGGTCGATCTCCTCGCCCTTGGCGGTCAGCATGATGATGGGGAGCTTTGAAGTCTTTCGGATCGTGCGGCACACGTCGGTGCCGGAGACCCTGGGCATCATCAGGTCCAGGATCATCAGGTCCGGCTGCTCGCTTTCGGCAAGGCGCAGCGCCTCGTCGCCGTCGTAGGCGGACTGGTGCGCGTAGCCCTCGGCGTCCAGGTATATGGAGAGCGACTCGTGGACCACCGGGTCATCGTCGCAAATCAGAATCAGCGGACAGAGCGCCATGAACGTTCACCCCTTTATCGTATCGCTTCCATTATAGCCATTCCCGGAAACGCGCGCAACCGGAATGCGGCAACTGTCACAATGAATTTGCAATTTGGCTGCAAGACAGGACAGGGGTTGGAAAAAATGCAATTTTTTGTCAGGAAGCGGGAACATTAACCCGAAGAATGCTTGTTTCGCTTGTCGGGACAGATTATAATAGCGGACAATAAACAGGAGCGGGGGAGTGCCGATGGAAAATCCTGGTCAGGGCACGGGCATGCCTAGCAGCGAAAGCTCGGGGATGCGCTTTAAGGCGGCAATCAAGCGGGCGTACAAGCGGTATCTGCTGGACGCGATGGGCGCGATGGGCATGGGCCTGCTCGCCTCGCTGGTCATCGGCCTGATCCTCTCCCAGCTGTCCAAGATTCCGGGGCTGGGCATTCTCGCCGAGTACAGCAAGATGGTCGGCGCCGCAAACCCCGTCGTCGGCGCGACGGTGGGCGTGGCCATCGCCAGCGTTCTAAAAGTCTCGACGCTTGCGATGCTCGCCTCCGCTGGCGCAGGCGCGTTGGGGTACGCGATGGGCGGCCCGGTGGGCGCGTACTGCTCCTCGGTGGTCGCGGCGGAACTGGGCAATCTGGTCACCGGCAAGACCAAGGTGGACATCATCGTGGTGCCGGTGGTGACGCTGGTCACCGGCGGCCTGATCGCCACCTGGTTCTCGCCGGGCATCAACT
>JAEVZE010000002.1 GCA_023392395.1 Bacillota bacterium | reverse complement strand
CCACGTCCACGCCGCGGGTGGGGTGGTTGAGGATCAGGATGTCCGCGCCGCTGGCCAGCGCCCGGGAGAAGACCACCTTCTGCTGGTTGCCGCCGGAGAGCTGCATCAAAAGCTCCTTGCGCCCGCTGGTCTTGATGCGCAGCGTGTGGATCCATTCCTCCGCCTGTTTTGAGATCTTCGCCTTGGAGACAAAGGGGCCGCGCTTGAGCTTTCCGGCGTTGGACAGCGCGATGTTGTCCTCCACCGACAAGGTCATCACCACGCCCTCGTACAGCCGCTCCTTGGGGATCATCAGAATCGAGGCGGACAGCGCCTGCACGGGGGAAGAAAAGTTCACCCGCTTGCCGCGCACGTGCACCTCGCCGGAGGTGGGTTTCAAATCGCCGCACAGGATGGAGCAGATCTCCTCCTTGCCGGAGCCGACCACGCCGCAGAAGCCCAGGACCTCGCCCTCGCGCAGTTGGAAGTTGACGTGCTTGAACACGCCGTGAAGTCCTAGGTCCTTCGCCTCTAGCACCACGTTTTGGCCCGGCTTGCGCTGCTTTTCCAGGTGGTAGTACTCGGTGGTGGTGGTGCGCCCGACCATCATTTCGTACAGAATCTTTTCTGTGGCATCCTTCGTGGGCAGGTCGCCCACGCTCTTTCCGTCCTTGTAGACGTAGATGCGGTCGGTGATCGAGAGCACCTCGTCCAGCCGGTGGGAAACGAACACCACCGAGTGGCCGCGGGCTGCGATTTTCTTCATCTGCTTGAACAGGTTCTGGACTTCGCTTTCGCTGAGCACGGAAGTGGGCTCGTCCAGAAGGATCAGGCAGTGGTCGCTGCCCGCCTGCTTGGTGACGTTGATGACCTTGGCGATCTCGATCATCTGGCGGGTGGCGAAGTTGAGGTCGGACACCTTCTTGCGGGGGCTGATGTCGGTCACATCCACTTCCGCCAGCACCTGCTGCGCGGCCCTGTTCATCTGGCCCCAGTTGACCAAACCGTTCTTTTTGAACTCCTTCTCGTGGCCGAAGAAGATGTTCTGCGCCACGTTCAGGTTGACGATCAGGCTTTGCTCCTGGAACACCATGCCCAGTCCCGCGTGGTTGGCCTCCATGGGCGTGCGGGGCTCAAAGGGCTTGGCGTGCATTTCCATGCTCCCGGAGGAGGGCGGCTGCGCGCCGATGATGATCTTGAGCAGCGTGGATTTGCCCGCGCCGTTCTCGCCGACCAGGCCTACGATCTCGCCGGGGTAGACCGTCAGGTCAACCCCCTTCAAGGCCTGCGTGCCGGAAAAGGATTTCGTGATGTTTTTTGCGCTGAAGAGCGGCTTTCTGTCTTCCATTTCAATCCCCCCGCTCACTTGCTGATGACCTGACCGCCGCGGGGGATGGTCAGGATCACCGCAACCAGAATGATCAGCCCCTGAATACCGGTGCGCACGTAGGGGTTGACGCTGAGAAGCACCAGACCGTTGGTGAGCACCGTCATGATCAGAACGCCCACGATGGTGTTGACCACGCCGCCCTTGCCGCCGGCCAGACTCGTGCCGCCGACGACCACGGCCGCCTGCGCCGGGAACATCAGGCCTTCGCCGATGCCCACCTGGCCCTGGCCCAGCCGGATCGCGCCGATCACGCCCGCCACGCCGAAGAGGAATCCGGCCAGCGTGAAAACCTGGATCTTGACCTTGTCCACGCTGACGCCCACCGCCCTGGGGATCGACTCGTTGGTGCCGACGGCGTAGATGTACCGGCCGAAGGCCGTGTACTCCTGGATGAAATAGCACAGCGCCAGCATGATCAGCGCCACCCACGTGATGAACGGGATGCCAAGGAACGACGCCTTGGCCAGCGCCATGAACAGCGGGTCGTTGATCGTGGGCGGGTGGCCCTGGTAGCTCAGCATGCCGATGCCGCGGCAGATGTACATGAACGCGAACGAGACCATGAACGAGGGGATGCGCAGCTTCACATGCACCACGCCGATGATGAAGCCGATCACCACCGAGGTGAGGATGGCGAGCAGTGCGCCCCAGACGCCCATGTTCATGCCGGGGAATTGACTGTTGAGCACGAACACCGCCATCAGGGAACCCGCCATGCCGACGGTGCCGTCGATAGATAGGTCAATGGAACCGATCATGATGACAAACGTCAGGCCGAACGCGATGATCAGCGGAATGGCCAGCTGGTTCAGGATGGCCACCAGGTTGTCCTTTGAGGCGAAGTTGCGTCCGCAGGCGATGGAGAACACTACGATCAGCAAAAGAAGCACCATCACCGGTGCGATCTGCATGACGCGCTCCCTGAAGTTGTCCCTGCGGACTTTCTCGGCGAATTCCTCGGTGATGGTCATATTCGCTCGTTTTTGCTTGTCCATACGTCCACGCTCCCCTTAACGCGAGTATCTATGCTTGATCGCGACCAGCGCGCTGAATGCACGTTTCAAGTTTATGGGGCGATCCCAAGGCGGATCACGCCCGACAAAGATGTTTCCGGATACCCCGACGGGGCGGGTATATTCCCGCCCCGTCGGGCTGCTCTTATGAGTGGGAATTAGTCAGCCTTGCAGAAGAAGGGGGTGGAGAAGTCGAAGGTCGGCGGGGTCGACAGGTACTCGGCCGCGTTGTCCTTGGTGATCAGGAGGGACGGGGTCGCGAACTCGCGGTAGTCGTCGGGCAGTTTGGAAACGTCGATCAGGCCCGCCCACGCGGCGTAGCAGATGGCCAGCGTGTAGCCGCCCTGCAGATAGCCGTTGGAGGAGACGGTCGCCACGGCGAAGCCATCGCGCACGGCTTCGACGATGTCGGTGTTGGCGTCGATGCCGACCACGCCGACTTTGCCCTTGAGGCCCTTGGCATCCAACGCCTGCAGGGCGCCGGTGGCCATGTTGTCATTGGCGCACCACACGCCGCCCACATCCTGGTGCTTGTTCAGCCAGGTTTCCACCAGCGTCAGGGCTTCGGAGGTCTGCCAGTTGCCGGTGTCGTCTTCGGCGACTTCGATGTCCGGGTACTCGGCCAGCGCCTTCTGGAGGCCTTCGTAGCGCTTGGTCGCCGCGGAGTTGCCCAGCATGCCCTGGATGACAAAGATCTTGCCCTTGCCGCCCATGGAGTCAAACAGCGCCTTGGCGATGTTGTAGCCGCCCAGCACGTTGTCGGGCGAGGTGTGGATGACCCAGTTGGGGGTCAGGTCCTTCGGGCCAACGTCGTCGGGCTTGTTCCAGGCGGTGCCGATGTAGCCGCCGGACTCCGCCATGGCCTCGGCCAGGGAGTAGGCGATGGAGTTTTCGTTCGGGTCAGAGTAGGCGATGGCGTTGCCGCCGGCCTTGGCCGCGAACTGCCGCATGTTGTCGACTTCCTTGTCGTTGTCGCCCTGGGAATCCAGAACCTGCATCTCGTACTTCTGGCCGATGGAATCCAGGTACTTGGCGAACATTTCCATGCCAACCTTGATGGTGGCGATGTAGGGGTTCTCAAGGCCGCGGACGGAGACTGCCAGGTACAGCGTGGTGTCGAGTTTCTCCTGCGGGACGTTCTCGATCTTGAAAGCCTTCAGGTTCGCGTAGTCGGCCTCGGCCAGCGCAACGGAGAACAATCCGAGCGTGAGCGCCAACGCCAGGACAAGGGACAGGACCTTCTTCATGGAATTCCCTCCTTATTTTTCGTCCGGCGCGACGCGCCGGAAATGAAAATCTTGGTGCTTTTTGATCTGCTGCAAGTATGATGTAATGTACCTACATACTGAAACTGATTCTTATTATACGGGGTTTATGGTTTTTGTCAAGCTGTTTTTCCGGTCCGCTATAAATATTGTACATTTTATTCATGGAACTTGCCGCACTGCACAGATTTTTTGTCTTTGTTGTTGTGTGGGACCGGAAAAACCTGCGGCAGGGCTGGCGCTTGTGCTTGCTTTTGCTACAATGTCATGATATAATGATCACATAGTGGGTCGGGGACCCCGGCCAATGGATAGGAATCACAAGGAGGCATCCGCATGGACAAAATGAAAACCCTGATCGTGGAAAAGGACGGGTCGCTGGCCGTCAAGGAAGTGTCCCTGCCCGAATACAACGACTGCCAGGCGCTGGTCAAGACGCTCAGCTGCGGCGTGTGCAACGGCACCGACGCAAAGCTGATCCATCGCGCGTTCAAAAACTTCGGCCCGGACAAGTACCCGCTGATGCTGGGCCACGAGGCCGTGGGCCGCGTGGTGGCGGTGGGCAAGAAGGTTCAGTCCTTCAAGGTGGGCGATCTGGTGCTGCTGCCCTTTGCGGGCCCGATCGACGGCTACGAGTGTGGCTGGGGTTCCTACAGCGAGTACGGCGTGGTGTGCGATCCCAAGTGGGACGAATCCGCCTACGGCCCCACGCCGGAGTGCGCCTTCGGCCAGACCGTGCTGCCGGCCGACATCGACGCGGTGGACGCGGCCATGATCATCACGCTGCGCGAAGTGCTGTCCTCCATCAAGCGGTTTGGCATCAAGGCCAATGACTCCATCGCCGTGTTCGGCTGCGGACCGGTGGGCCTGACGTTCATCAAGTTCTTGAGCCTCCTGGGCGCGCACCCGATCATCGCCCTGGACATCATCGACGAGAAGCTGGAAGACGCAAAATCCAAGGGCGCGGACTACGCCTTCAACTCCAAGGACCCGAACTATAAAGAAAAAATCCGCGAAATCTGCCCGGATGGCGTCAAGTTCGTGCTGGACGCGGTGGGCGTCTCCGCCATCATCAACATGGCCATGCCGCTGCTCTACGACCAAGGCAAGATCTGCTGCTACGGCATCTCGCCCAACCTGTCCGCGGAGATCAACTGGGCCGAGGCCCCCTACAACTGGCAGTTGCAGTTCCAGCAGTTCCCCTCCAAGGTCGAGGAAGGCGAAGCCCACAATCAGGTCATGAACTGGCTCAAGGCCGGCGTCATCGATCTGAAGGACTACATCTCCGACTACTTTGACTTTACGGACATCCTCCAAGCCTTCGAAAAGCTGGAAAAGAAGCAGATCGCCAAGAAGTGCATCATCCGGTACAAGGATTAGCGCGTCAGCAAGCTGCCGCGCGCAAATGAAATCTGCTGAAGCGTCTTTCATTTGCCAAGGAACGGGCCGGTTTCCTAAAACGCTTACGAGCGTTTCCGGGCGGAAACCGGATCGGGTATGCTTTCCCAGTCGGCCGGACAAGCTCGGCCTTTGTGGGAAAGCCAAACCCGCCGCGCAGGTCGCCGGATTTGATAAAAGTCGAGAGGGCTTCGGCCCTCTCGACGCTTTCCCGGGGTGATGGGATAGTGTATATTATCGCTCATAATCGGGGGTGAAGGGACTATACGTACTAGTCATCGATTACTGTTTGCTAATCATAGCTGTCTTTTTCCCTTTCTCTTTCTCTTTTAATTTCATGTATGCCAATGTGTCTCTAATAAAGTCCTTAACCAACCCTTCCTTAGTATTATTTAACTTGATTTCGTATAGTTGTATGACTTCATTCAAAGAATACGGGTACTCTTCTACAAAAAACTCTATTTCGCGTTCTGTCATATATTCTCTTAGCTTTGCGGAATATAGGAAGTGGAGATATGCTTTGTCGTAATTATTGCATGCTAAATATGCTTGAGCTAATAGTTTCTCCATATGTCCATCCGATGGTTCTGTGTTCAAAATAGAAAGCAGCTCTTCGTATCTATTTATCATATTGAAAAAGAACTGCTTTCTGTTTAAAATAACCTCTCTGCTCACTGGATTTGACATCCCTAGGATATCAAAAAGATTGACGATGTGACGAAGCTCGTTCCTTAAATCGTTTATTCCGGCCTCGGACTCTTTTATTTCTAGCGCATACTTATAAGATTCAATTACGTTTTCTTTTTCGGTGATAATCTTATTTAGTCTATTCACTTCATTGGCGGATTTGATCATGTTTGACTTTAACAAACTCTTGGCGTCAACAGCGCGTTGGCAGAGCGCGCTTATTGCGCTGATAAATGTGCTAATATAATTCGAAACCACACTTGTCTTTTGACATTTTATCCGCATATTGTCACATACATTTTCGACAAATAATGCAATATCGTCCCGCGAATCTACTAATGAAAACTTATCGATTTTGGAATTGACAAATCCTTTCAATTCATCCATCTCGATATCGGGAATGCGTATATAGAAGCACGTCTTTCTGCTGTGAAACGCAAAAAACCATCCGATCCCTAGTTCTTCCATGCAGTAACTACTATTAATGAATGCATCGGAAAGCAAATATACTATTATATCAGATCTTTTTATTGATGTATATATCTTGTCATTCAACTTCTCTCCGTTGTTTACGCCCTGACCAAGCACAGAAGAGCAAAAGATGTTATCGCTTGATATGCCAATCTTTTGTAACAATCCACTAAGCTGGTCGGCTATTTCTGCGTTTTTCGTTGAATGACTTATAAAAACTGTGCGCTTGTGAAAAAACACATACTCAACCCCTCGTCATCGTATGATTCATAATAATAGCACACACGGAGTTGGCTGTAAAGCAACGCGAAAAAACATATTAAGTAAAAATAATAAGCCCCCGCACCGGAGCAATGTCTCAGCGCGGAGGCCTTAAGGGGTACGCTACTTTATGTTCCCTTTGTGAGGTGTCCAGAGGGATCATCCCTCTGGCAGGGGTCCGGGGGCAGCGCCCCCGGTGTTCCCCCGGCGTCTCCCCTCGTCTCTACGGCTCGATCTCCAAGAGGCTCATGGTGGCGGGCATTTCGTGGGCGGTGTTGACCTTCTGGGGGTCGACGACCAGGTCAAAGCAGCTGACGACGATCTGGCCGTTCCACACGCAGGGCTCGCCGGGCTCGTCCAGGCCGCCGTCGAAGCCGTCGCAGTCGGGGCTCTGGGCCATGCGGGTGATGACGCCCTCCGGCGAGATCCTGCCGATCGCGTTGGCGGAGAAGTCGGCCACGTAGATGTTGCCGTAGGGGTCGATGGTCATGCCGTCGGTGGTCAGGAGGTTCGCGGGATCGCAGCACCACAGCTCATTCTGGAGCACTTTCGTGCCGTCCGAAGAAAGCGTCAGCCTGTGCAGCGAGCCGTCGCCGAAGTTGCCGATGATGAGGCGGCCTTCGCGGTCGAACACGATGCCATCCACGCCGTACTGGCACACCGGGTTCAGGGTGACGAAGGTCTCCAGGATGTTTTCGTCGGCCAGCGTGTTGGTGCAGTGGATGTCGTGGTCGTCCAGGTGGAAGCGGTAGACGCAGCTCATCAGTTTTCCGTCCGGGCCGGGCACGTTGGCCAGCGTGGACTGGGTCACGTACATGTGGTCGCCCTTGATGCGGATGCCGTTGGGGTGCTCCATGTGATCCGCGACCACGGTGGTCTTGACAATCTTGTCGCCATCCATGCGCACGCGCAGGATGCGTCCGGTGAATACGAGGTCGGGCCTTCCGGTCCAGCCGGGGTTGTCCACGATGTACAGATCGCCGTCCGGGCCGAAGGCGATGCCCATCGAGCGGGCCTCGTTCGTCTCCGGGTTGACCGGCACGTCAAACCACTTGCGCACGCTCCGGTCTTTGCCGATCTTCAGCACGCAACTGGGCATTTTCATGTCCGCGAAGTTGGGGCAGGACAGGATCAGATTGCCTTCCCGGTCGATTTCCATGCCATCGGGCGTCGAGACGTACTCCTCCGGCAGCAGCAGGAACAGCTTGGGCGTCTGCATGAGAATCCTCCTTACCAGATTATCATTGAACCCAGGGGAGAGGGTGGAGAGGGCGTGAGGCCCTTTCCACATTCAAACAATTCCGGCGACCAGTGCGGCGGAATTGGCTTTCGCCCAGAGGTCGAGCTTGCCCGACCGGCGGGGAAAGCGTACCCGCTCCAGTTTCCGCCCGAGAATGCCCGCAGGCATTTTAGGAAACTGGCCCGTTCCCATGCAAACGAGAGCCGCTGCAGCGGATTTCGTTTGCCCATTTCATTTGCCCGCCATTTTGGTGTACACGGGCAGCAGCGACTGATAGCACAGTTCGAACATTTCCTTGACTGGCTGGTAGGCGCGCACGTTTTCGGGCCTGGGTTCGTGCACGTACTTGACTTCGAGGAATTTGTCGATGGCGTCAAAGTCCTTGAACAGGCCCGCGCCCACGCCGCCGGTGACCGCCGCGCCCATGGAGGTGGCTTCTTCGAGCAGCGCCGGGGCCACGATGCGGGCGTCGTAGATGTCCGCCATCATCTGACGCCAGACCGCGCCCTTCGCGCCGCCGCCGATGACCAGGATCTCGGTGATGGGGATCTGCTTCCGCAGAATCTCCAGAATGATGCCCAGGTTCATCGTCACGCCTTCGAGCACGCTTCTCAGCATGTCGCGCCGCTGGTTCTCCATCTTGAGGCCGATAAACGCGCCGCGGGCGTCCACGTTCCAGCGGGGCGCGCGCTCGCCCAGGAGGTAGGGGAGGAAGATCACGCCGTTGGATCCGGCGGGGCTTTCGGCGATCTCGGAATCGATCAGCTGGTAGGGGCTTACGCCCAGCCGCGCGGCTTCAAAGGATTCCATCGTGCACACCTGGTTTTTGAGCCAGGCGTAGGAGCCGCCCGCCGACTGCATGGTGCCGTTGGGCGCATACATACCGGGCACGATGTGCGCCCAGGTGACGGTGCGAAGCCCCTCGTCCAGGACCGGCTGTTCGCTGGTCGTGGCGATCCAGGCGGAGGAGCCGATGTAGCTGAAGCTCTTGCCGGGCTTGACGGAGCCCGCGCCCACGTTGGCGCACACGCCGTCGCCGCCGCCCATGACGACCTTCGTGCCAACGGCCAAGCCCGTCGCGGCCGCGGCATCCGCGGTCACGCCGCCCGCAACGAACGTGGAGGGCACAATTTTCGGGAACTTGTCGCCGTCCACGCCAGAGTATTCGATGAGCCTTTCCGACCAGTTCAGCGTCTTCAGGTCCACGCAGGCGTTGGACGAGGCGTCGGAAGGCTCGGTGTAGAAGTTGCCGGTCAGCTTGAACACGATGTAGTCCTTGGCGTTCAGCGTCTTGTAGGTGGCCTCGTAGATTTCCGGCTCGTTGTCGCGCACCCACATCAGCTTTTGCAGCCCGTAGGACGCGCTGTTGCGGTGGCCGACGATCTGGTAGAAGTCCTTGAGGGCGATGTGGGTATCCAGCGCCCGCTGCTGCGCCTGCGCGCGCTGATCCGCCCAGATGATGGATTTGCGAAGCGGCGTGCCCGCGCGGTCGACGCACAGGCAGCCCATCATCTGGCCGCTGAAGGACACCACCGAGATGTCGCTATTTACGATGCCTGTCTCCGCGATCAATGCGCGCGAAGTTTCGCACACCGCGCGCCACCAGTCGGCCGGGTCCTGCTCCACCCAGGTCTCGTTGAAGTAGTTGGTGTCGTAGGCGTAGACGGTGGAGCCGATCATCTTGCCTTCTTCGCTGAACAGCGTCGCCTTGTTGCCCGACGTGCCCAGATCGTGCGCGAGAATGTACCTCATGCAATCCCTCCATTTATCGACAGGCCGTTCGTGCCTTCCAATCGTCCCCGGCGACCCGTGCGCCGGGGACGTGTTTCCGTAACCAGTTCGCGAACTGGTGGCGGAAACAATTCATACAGTCAGGGAGCCGCCCGGAAATTCGTGAGAATTTCAGGCTCGCGCAGGTTTGCCCTTATGCACTGAAAAACCCTCTGGTTTTTTCAGTGCTGTTGCTTCATGTCTCGGATCAGGTTTTCCGTGGCCATGCGGCCCATCTGAAGGCTCGCGCCCTTCGTGGAGGCGGCGCAGTGCGCGCCCAGCACCACGTTGTCCAGCGTGAACCATTCGGGCGAAGGCGGCTCCTCGCGGAACGCGTCCAGCCCCGCGCCGCCAAGAGCGCCACTCGTGAGCGCCTTGAGAAGCGCCGCCTCGTCCACGAGGCCGCCCCGCGCGGTGTTGATCAGGATGGCGGTGGGTTTCATCATGGCGAGCTCTTTTTCGCCGATGAAGTTCTCGGTAGCGGGCAGGAGCGGCAGGTGGAGGCTGACGAAGTCGGCTTCCTTCAGGATGCGGTCCGGCTGGGCGAATTCAATGCCGCTGGACACGGCGTACCCCTCGTCCCACATCACGTCGTAGGCCAGCACCTTCATGTCAAAGCCTTGCGCGCGCCGGGCCACCAGTTTTCCGATCGCGCCCAGGCCGATGAGGCCCAGCGTCGCGCCGGTCACGTCGTACGTCGTGATCTTGGACCAGTCGCCCGCGCGGCAGCGCCGGTCAATGGGCAAGAGCTTTCTGGACAGCGCCAGCATCAGCGCCATCGCGTAGTCGGCCACTGCCGAGGCGTTGGCGCCCACCGTGCGGGACACCTTGATGCCCCGGGCCTTGGCGGCATCCAAATCGATGTTGTCCACGCCCACGCCGTACTTGGCGATGGCGCGCAGCTT
>JAEVZE010000366.1 GCA_023392395.1 Bacillota bacterium | reverse complement strand
GAATAAGCAAGGGGCTGTCGCCTCCACCCCAACGGGGGTTCGGGGGCCGCAGCCCCTGAATTTTGATCAAGCAGACGAAGACCGCGCAGCTTCCAACGCGCCGGAAAACCGCAAAGCAGGCCCTCTGTCGCGCAAAACGAAAGCGATTCATTTCGTTTCCTCCTCTGCCAGGCCCTTGCGTCATTGGTTTGTTCCCTCGTTTTTACATGAACAGACTAGAGCGCTTTTGGCGAAACTGCTATCATTATGAACGAAAATGGATCCGCTTTAGGAGGGATACGCAATGTCCGATTGTAAGCGCTTGATGGACCGCGTGGTGGTCATCACCGGCGCAGCGCAGGGCCTGGGCGAGGCGCTGGCCAAACGGCTCTCTGACGAAGGCGCCAAGGTGGTCGTCGCCGATATGAACTTTGACGCGGCTAAGGCCGTGGCGGCGTCGCTGACAGACGCCATCGCCGTCAAGGTGGACGTGACCAATTTTGACGACTGCGAGGCCATGTGCAAGGCCGCCGAGGAAAAATACGGCCGGATCGATCTGCTCGTCTCCAACGCCGCGATCCTGATTTCCGGGCCCATCGAGGAGCTGACCTACCGCCAGTTCTCCAAGGTCGTGGACGTCAACCTGAACGGCTACTTCAACACCTGCAAGGCCGTGGTCCCCTACCTGCGCAAGGGCGGCAAGGGCTCCATCGTGCAGATCAACTCCAAGTCGGGCAAGAAGGGCTCCGCCAAGAACTGCGCCTACGCGGCGTCAAAGTTCGGCGGCGTGGGCCTCACCCAGTCGCTGGCGCTGGAACTGGCGGAAGAAAACATCCGCGTTAACTCCATCTGCCCGGGAAACCTGCTGGACAGCCCGCTGTGGGTCAACTCCCTCTACGAGCAGTACGCCCGCAACCAGGGCACCACCAAGGAAAAAATCCGTGAAAAGTACATCAACCAGGTGCCCATGAGGCGCGGCTGCCAGTACGAAGACGTGGCCAACCTCATGGTCTTCCTTTTGTCCGACGAATCTTCCTACATGACCGGCCAGGCCATCAACGTGACCGGCGGCCAGCAGATGACCTGACGGAGGCAAACATGAGCGATAGACCCGTCATTATCTGGGGCGCGGGGCGCATCGGCCGGGGCTTTCTGGCCGAGGTGTTCAACCAGAGCGGATATTCCCTGACTTTCGTGGACATGGTGCGGCCGCTGATTGAGCAGCTTCAGGCTGCGGACGGCTACACCGTCTGGAAGGCCACCAACGAAGGCGTTTCCTCCGTGCGCATCGAATCCTACGACGCGCTGCACATCGACGACGCAAGCCAGATCATGCAGAAGATGCTTCAGCCCAACCCGATCATCTCGGCGGCGGTGCAGGCGTCGATGCTGGACTCGCTGGCCGACATGCTGTCCCCCTACATCCGCGCCCGCGCGCATGAAACGCCGGACGATCCGATGGACATCGTGCTCAGCGTCAATTCCATGATGCCCGACCAGGTGTTTTTCGCGGCGCTGGAGCGCGCGTTCGCGGGCGAGGAACAGGTACTGGACTACGTGCACCACAAGGTGGGGCTTTCGGTCACGGTGGTCATGCGCATCACGCCGCAGACACCCAAGGAGTACCTGGAAAAGGATCCGCTGGGCGTGTTCACCAACGGCTTTCCGGAACTGGTGGCTGACAAGAAGGGCTTCAAGGGCCCTCTGCCAACCCTCCCGATGCTGCGCCTAAGCGATCACATCGAGGCCGAGGAAGTGCGCAAGATTTACACGCTCAACATGGTGCACGCCTCCGCGGCCTACATGGGCACGCCCAGGCGGTTCACCTACGTCAAGGAAGCCGCCGCCGACCCGGTTCTGGGCCCGATGCTGCGCTCCGCGCTGAATGAAGCCGCGGTGGGCCTCTCCGGCGAATACGGCTTCTCCAAAGAGGACATGGCCCGCTGGACCGACCGCATGATGGGCCTGATCGAAAACCCCTATATGTGGGACGACCTTCTGCGTCTTGGCGCGGACAGCCTCCGAAAGCTCGGCCCCGACGACCGGCTGGTGGGTTCGGCGAAACTCGCCATCAAGCACGGCGGGCAGCCCCTGACCATCGCCCGGGCCATCCGCATGGGCTTTCTCTACGAGAACTCGGACGAGGGCACCCAGCACGTGCGAAGAGTCTACCAGGAGAAGGGCCTCACCGGTGCGCTTACCGAAATCTGCGGCCTGTCCCCGGACGAGCCGTTGTATCAAATGGTACTCAAGTGTGAATAGGGAGGGGAAACCATGAAAACCACCGCTGTCAGGCTTTACGGCAAAAACGATCTGCGCCTGGAGAGCTTTGAGCTTCCGGCCCTCAAGGACGACGAAATTCTGGTGAAGATCATCTCCGACAGCATCTGCATGTCCACCTACAAGGCCACCATCCAGGGCAGCGATCACAAGCGCGTGCCCAATGACATCGCCGTCAACCCCGTCGTCATCGGCCACGAGTTCTGCGGCGCCATCATCGAAGTCGGCGCCAAGTGGGCTCACAAATACAAGGCCGGCGAGAAGTTCACCATCCAGCCCGCACTGAACTACAAGGGCTCTATGGCCACCCCCGGCTACGCCTACCGCTTCATGGGCGGCGACATGACCTACTGCATCCTGGCCAACGAAGTCATGGAGATGGACTGCCTCTTGGACTACAAGGCGCCCGCCTACTTCTACGGCTCGGTTTCGGAACCCCTCTCCTGCATCGTGGGTACCTATCACGCCATGTACCACACCCAGATGGGCAAGTATGACCACATCATGGGCATCAAGCAGGGCGGCTCCATGGCGATCCTCGCGGGCGCGGGCCCGATGGGCCTGGGCGCCATCGACTACGCCATCCATTGCGACAGGAAGCCGGGCCTGTTGGTCGTCACCGACATCGACCAGCCCCGCCTGGACCGCGCCGCCTCCATCTATACCGTCGAAGAAGCCGCGAAAAACGGCGTCAAGCTGATCTACCTCAACACCAAGGTGGATGATCCGATCGCGCTCCTCTTGGCCCAGAACGGCGGCAAGGGCTACGACGACGTGCTGGTCTTCGCGCCGGTGGCCGCGGTCATCGAGCAGGGCGACAAGATCCTGGGTTACGACGGCTGCCTGAACTTCTTTGCCGGCCCAACCAACACCCAGCTGACCGCCCAGTTCAACTTCTACAACGTGCACTACGGCGCGACCCACATCGTGGGCACCTCCGGCGGCAACACCGCGGACATGGTCGAGTCGCTCCAGATGATCGCCGACGGCAAGCTGAACCCCTCCGGCATGATCACCCACATCGGCGGCCTGGACGCGGTCATCGAAACCACCATGAACCTGCCCAAGATCCCCGGCGGCAAGAAGCTGATCTACACGGGCCTTTCGCTGCCGCTGACCGCGATTGACGACTTCGCCGAGAAGGGCAAGACCGATCCGCTGATGGCGAAGCTCGCCGAGCTCTGCCCCGACAGGCTGTGGACCAAGGAAGCGGAGGACTACCTGCTGGCGCACGCCAATCCAATTAATGTCTGAGAGACATAATTCTCGCACACACTATATTTTACAGGAAAATGCCCGCTTGCGGGCATTTTCCTGTGGGGGCTGTATGCGAGAACATCCTTGATCGAACGAGCCGGATGGAAGTCATCGAAACCTTCCTGATTCTCGTCGCAATACCGACCCGGAAATGGCCGCGCTAGCGGACATTTTCCCTAAGTGCGGGGTCAAGGGGGATCATCCCCCTTGCGGGGTTCCAAGGGGCTTAAGTCCCTTGGCGTTCCCCGCCCCCCGTCCCCAAGGAGGACTGACATGGCGTACATCGTGGTCGTGGGCGCGTTGAACATCGACATCATCGGCACGCCTTTTCAGGAACCGCTGCCGGGCGACAGCAGCCCGGGCTGGGTGCGGGTGACGGCGGGCGGCGTGGGCCGCAACATCGCGCGTTCGCTGCGCAAGCTGGGAGACGAGGCGCAGCTGATCGCGCCCATCTCCGGCGGCGCGGACGGGGCGTTTGCGAGGGCAGACTGCGAAGCGCTGGGCATCGGCCTTGCGGGCGCGCTGCCGGTGGACGCCAGCTGTCACTACCTGTGCGTCAACGGGCCGGACGGCGACCTCAGGCTTGCGGTTAACGACATGGCGGCGATGGACCTGATGACGCCGGAGGCGCTGGAAAAACGGCTGGGCCTGATCAACGAAAGCGATCTGATCGTGGCCGACGCCAACCTTCGGGAGGACGCGCTTCTATACCTGGCGGCGCATGCGGAAAAGCCGCTGGTGGCCGATCCGGTGTCCGCGCCCAAGGCGGGACGGCTGCGCGGCATCCTGAAGCATCTCGCCGCCATCAAGCCCAACCGGGCCGAGGCGGCGGTGCTGACCGATTTAACGCCGGACGACGCGCCAGAGGCGCTGGCGGAGGCGCTGCTGCGTCAGGGCGTCCATCATGTGTATCTGTCACTGGGCGCGCGGGGCATGCTATCCGTGGGTCCGGAGGGTGTCTTCACGACGCCCAGCGCGGCCGCGCGCGGGGTCAACTTCAACGGTTGCGGCGACGCGGCCACCGCCGCCATCGCCCACGGCCTGCGCCTGAATCTTGCGCCCCGTGAAATCGCGGCCCTCGCCATGCGCACCGCCGCGCAGCAGGCGCAGGAGGCGTGAGAGGCGGGGGGACCAAGCGGGGCTCCGCCCCGCGCCCCGCAAGGGGGATGATCCCCCTTGACCCTGCGCAAGGGGACGGGATCAATAATTTAAAGTGCAAAGTGCGAGCGACCGGCAAGGGGAGGAAGACATGAACAAGCATCTGCAAATTTCCAAAGAGGTTCAGGAGGCGCTGGCCGCCGGGAAGCCGGTGGTGGCGCTGGAATCCACAATCATCTCTCACGGCATGCCCTACCCGCAGAACGTGGAAACGGCGCTGAAGGTGGAAAAGACCGTGCGGGACTCTGGCGCGGTGCCCGCGACCATCGCGGTGCTGGGCGGAAAGCTCTGCGCGGGGCTGACCGTGGATCAGATCGAGTACCTGGGGAAGCTGGGCACCAAGGCCGTAAAGGTCAGCCGGAGGGATCTGCCGGTATTGGTGGCCAAGAAAATGGATGGCGCGACCACGGTGGCGGCGACCATGATCATTGCAAGCCTTGCGGGTATCCCGGTGTTCGCGACCGGCGGCGTGGGCGGCGTGCACCGGGGCGCGGAGGTGACCATGGACATCTCCGCGGACCTGGATGAACTGGCGCAGACGCCCGTGGTCGTGGTCTGCGCAGGCTGCAAGTCGATCCTGGATCTGAAGCTGACCCTGGAATACCTGGAGACCCGCGGCGTGCCGGTGATCGGCTATGGCACAGAGGAATTACCCGCGTTCTACACCCGCAGGAGCGGCCTGCCGGTGGACTACCGGTTGGACACGCCGGAGGAGATCGCGGGGGCTTTCGCGGCCAAGCGGGAAATGGGCCTGTCCGGCGGCATGCTGGTGGCAAACCCCATCCCGGAGGCGTATTCGATGGACCCGGCCATCATAAGCGCGGCCATCGACGACGCCGTGGCGGAGGCCAACCGCCTGGGCATCGGCGGCAAGGCGCTGACGCCGTTCCTGCTGGACAAGATCCAGAAGATCACCGGGGGCGACAGCCTCGCCTCCAACATCCAGCTGGTGCTGAACAACGCTGCGCTGGCCGCCCGGATCGCCGCGGCGCTGAAGGGGTAACGGGAGCACGCCGGGGGCTCCGCCCCCGGGCCCCTGCCAGAGGGATTGAATCCCTCTGGACTCCCACACAGGGGAGAGTAAATGATGCGCGTCAGCCCCGGCTGGCGCGCATTTTGTTACGCCGGAGCGAAAGCATTCCATACGAACATGTAAAATATTCTATCGCACTCCAGGGGGCTGGCATGAAGTGCAAAAAAGTGCTATAATAATATAGAAGAAAAATTTTAAGGGGTGCCTGGATGTCCATCAAACCCGATTGCCCTGGGCAGTACGACGAAAACCAAATTCAAGTGCTGGAAGGCCTGGAGGCTGTGCGCCGCAGGCCTGGTATGTATATCGGCTCCACCGATGAGCGCGGCCTGCACCACCTGGTGTATGAAATCGTCGACAACGCGGTGGACGAGGCGCTGGCGGGGTATTGCGATCACATCATTGTCACGCTGCACAAGGACGGCTCCGTGTCCGTAGAGGACAATGGCCGCGGCTTCCCGGTGGGCATCCACCCCAAGATGGGGCGGCCCGCCGTTGAGGTGTGCCTGACGGTGCTGCACGCCGGCGGCAAGTTCGGCGGCGGCGGCTACAAGGTTTCCGGCGGCCTGCACGGCGTGGGCGCGTCGGTGGTCAACGCGCTTTCGTTGCATTTGCAGGTGAACGTCTATCAGGACGGCAAGCTCTACCAGCAGGAATACGAGCGTGGCAAGCCCCTGTATGACCTCAAAATCATCGGCACGGCGGACCATACCGGCACCACCATCCGCTTCTGGCCGGACGTTCGCACCATGGAGGAGCCGGAACCCGGCATCTTTGAGACCGGCAATTTTGACTTTGACACGCTGCGCACCCGCCTTCGTGAGATGGCCTTCCTCAACAAGGGCATCAAGATCGAATTGAACGACGACCGGGTGGAGCCCGCGCAGCAGAAGGTGTACCACTACGAGGGCGGCATCGTGTCCTTCGTGGAATACCTGAACAAGAACAAAGAGCCAATGTTCAAGCCGCCGCTGTACATCGAAGGCGTGAAGGACTCCACCACCGTGGAAATCGCGATGCAGTGGAACGACGGCTTCAACGAGAGCGTGTTCTGCTTCGCCAACAATATCCACACCCCCGAGGGTGGCACGCACCTGGCGGGCTTCCGCTCGGCGCTGACCCGGGTCGTCAACGACTATGGCCGCAAGGCGGGCATCCTGAAGGCCGCGGACGGCAGCTTGACCGGCGAGGACATTCGCGAGGGCCTGACGGCCATCGTGTCCGTCAAGCTGTTGGAGCCGCAGTTTGAAGGCCAGACCAAGAGCAAGCTGGGCAACAGCGAGGTTCGCCAGCTCGTGGATTCGATGGTGGCGGACAAGCTCA
>JAEVZE010000435.1 GCA_023392395.1 Bacillota bacterium | reverse complement strand
GGCCGAGATGGACGGCTTCGACGGCAGCAAGGGCATCGTGGTGCTGGCGGCCACCAACCGCCCGGAGACGTTGGATAAGGCGCTGCTGCGGCCCGGCCGGTTCGACCGCCGGGTGATCGTCGAAAAGCCCGATCTCATCGGCCGCGAGGCGATCCTGAAGGTCCACGCGGCGAAGGTCAAGATGAGGGCGGACGTGAACCTTCACGAAATCGCGCTGGCCACCAGTGGCGCGACCGGCGCGGACCTGGCCAATATGATCAACGAGGGCGCGCTGCGGGCGGTGCGCATGGGCCGGGAGGAAGTCTCCCAGGAGGACCTGATGGAGGCCGTAGAGGTCGTGATCGCGGGCAAAGAGAAGAAGGACCGCATCATGAACCCGCGGGAGAAGCGCATGGTGGCTTATCACGAGGTGGGCCACGCACTGGCAAGCGCCTTGCAGAAGAACAGCCAGCCGGTGCAGAAGATCACCATCGTGCCCCGCACGATGGGCTCCCTGGGCTATACGATGCAGATGCCGGAGGAGGAACGGTACTTATTGACCAAGTCCGAGCTGCTCGCGCAGATCACCACGCTTCTGAGCGGACGGGCGGCGGAGGAGATCGTGTTTGGCGAAGCCTCCACCGGCGCGTTGAGCGACATCGAGCGGGCCACGCGCTTGGCGCGCAGCATGGTGACTCAGTACGGCATGTCGGAGAAGTTCGGCATGATGGGCCTGGAGAGCGTGCAGAGCCAGTATCTGGACGGGCGCAACGTCTCCACCTGCTCGGATGCCACGGGCGCGGCGATCGACGAGGAAGTGCGCGCCCTGATCGCCGGGTGTCACGAGAGCGCCAGGGAATTGCTCCAGAACCACCGTGAAGCGCTTGACCGCATCGCCGGATATCTGGTCGACAAGGAGACCATCTCGGGCGAGACCTTCATGCGCATGCTAAAACAATAGCGAAATCATCAAAGGCCTACGACTGCCCATTCCGGCGGTCGCAGACCTTTGTTTTTAAGAATTCGGGAAAACGCCGTACCACCGGGCTGCGGGGGCGGCGGTTCTTTTTGCGCGCGTGCCGCGTACACATCATCCCCATATGGAAAATCAAAATTGGTTCCATAAAAAGACCATTTGACTGGAATTAAGCCGAACTCCGTCGAAAAATGGTGCCAATCTTCCGGTGAGAGGTAAAATTATTATGGCGTAAGTGTTGACATTCTCGTTATTGACCGGTATACTGATGCTATAACAGGTTCTAAAATAAAACCAGTTGATTTCATTGAGACGATGGAAGTGAAAGCATGGAACTCGACCGGCAGGAACTGATCCTGATGCATGACTTTGAGGACCGCGCCAGGCACTACGGCGCGGTCGCGCCGCCCGTCTACCTGAATTCGCTGCACGTGTTTCCTACCTTTGAAGAGTACGCGCACGTGGACGCGCTGAACGATGAAAGCTTTGTCTACGGCCGCGCCGGAAACCCTACGACGCACCTTTTGGAGCGCAAGCTCGCGGCGCTGGAGGGCGGCGCGATGGCGGCGGTCTTCGCCTCCGGCATGGCGGCGGCGACCAGCGCGATCTTGGGCACCTGCAAGGCGGGCGACCACATCGTCTGCATGCGGGACGCCTATCAGCCTGTCAAGCGCTTCATGGCCGCGGTCGGCGGTCCGCGCCTGAACATCGGCATCTCCTTTGTGACCGGCACCGACCTGAACGAAGTCGAGCGTGCCATCCGGCCCAATACGCGCCTGATGATTCTGGAAAGCCCGGCCACGTTTGTGTTCACCGTCGTGGACCTCAAGGCGATCGCGGAAATTTGCAAGCGCCACGGCGTCGTTACCTACATTGACAACACCTACTGTACGCCGCTGAACCAGAATCCGCTGGAATTCGGCATCGACATTGTGATGCATACGCTTTCCAAATATCTGGGCGGGCACAGCGACATGATCGGCGGCGCGCTGATCGCAAAAGACGCGGAACTGATGACCTACATCATTCAGAACATGCGGGAGTGGCTGGGCGGCGTGCTGGGGCCGATGGAGGGCTGGCTGGTGCTGCGCGGCATGCGCACGCTGGAAGCCAGGCTCCGCTGCCACCAGGAGAGTGCGACGAAGATCGCGTCCTGGCTAGAAAAACAGCCCAAGGTGCAGCGCGTTCTGTACACCGGGCTTGACTCGCACCCGCAGAAGGAACTGATCGCGCGGCAGATGCGCGGGTCCACGGGCCTGATGAGCCTTTGGCTGGATCGCCCGGCAAAGGACGCGGTGCGCTTCATCAACAAGCTGAAGTTGTTCGGAAAGGGCTGCTCCTGGGGCGGGTTTGAAAGCCTCGCGCTGTGCCCGCTGTACGAAGTTTCCGAAGAGGAACTCCAGTTTCTGGGCGGCCCGGGCCGCGGCCTGATCCGGCTGCACGTAGGCCTGGAAGGCGCGGACAACCTGATCCAGGACCTTTCCCGCGCGCTTGACGAGATTTGACCGGTGCGCCCGCCATCTGGCGCGCCGTGCAAAAATAAGGAGGGAAGATCATGAGGAAACTGCTGGGGCCCATCTTGTGCCTCGCGATGCTGGCGAGCCTGTTCACGGGCTTTGCGTACGCCGAGGAAATTTCACTGCGCTTCATCGACGTTTCCCCGAGCCCCGTCCGGCAACAGTACTTCGAGACCACCTTCGCCAAGTTCAAGGAAGAAACCGGCATCCAGGTAACGTATGAGTCCGTTCCGTGGGACGACGCAGCCAACAAGCTGACGGTGCTGGGCACCTCCGGGCAGCTTCCCGACGTCATGACCACCTGGGCTGGTTGGCTGGGTCAGTTCACCTCCGCAGGCTGGGTGAAACCGCTGAGCGGCTACATCGCCGGCACCGAGGCCGAGTACGCCGACACCGTGACCAAGCTGGTCTGGAAGGGCGAAAAAGAGCTCTACGGCGACACCTACACCGTGCCCGACGGCGTCATGGTCAAGGGCGTGTATGTGCGCAAGGACTGGGCCGCCGAAGCCGGCCTGAACCTGGACCCGGCGAAGGGCTGGACCTACAGCGAGTACTTCGACGCGGTACACAAGCTGACCGACTCCGCCAAGAACCACTACGGCACCTCGTTCCGCGGCGCGCGCGGCGCGTTTGATCCGCTGTTTGTGTACATGGAGAGCTTCAATGGCGGCAAGGCCTATGCCGACGACGGCACGGCGCTGTTCAATTCTCCTGAGTGCGTGGAAGCCTACAAGACCTGGTGCGGCCTGTACCTGGACGGCTGCGCGCCCAAGGACGCTATCAACTGGGGCTTCATCGAGATGGTTGACAACTTCACCGGCGGCCTGACCGGCACGCTGATCAACGACTCCGAAGTCGCCGCCACCTGCATCACCACCATGAAGGACGACCAGTGGATGGTCATGCCTATGCCGAGGAGCGACAAGGACGGCAAGATCTACAACACCGTCAATTCGCCCTACGCCTACTCCATTTCCACCAATTCCAAGAACCCCGACGCGGCCTGGCAGCTGATCCAGTTCCTGACCCGTCCGGACAACAACATCGAATACTGCAAGCTGACAGGCCTGATCCCGATCAAGAAGGCCGTTGGAGATGACCCGCTCTATGGCCCGACCGGCTACTACGCCGCCTTCGTGCAGCAGCTAAACGACCCCGCGATGGTCGTGCCCTGCGCGTTCGGCCCCTTCAGCTACACCGACATGCACCAGGGCATGATGCATGAGGAAATGCAGAAGTACCTCCTGGGCCAGCAGGATGCCGAGACGTCTCTTGGCAACGTGGCCAAGGAACTCGAAGCCCGCATGAAGCAGTACCTGGCGGACAACCCGGGCTCCGTGGTGGAGCAGCCCAAGGCGCTGAGCAACTGACACGGGCGATGAAAACCACGGTGGTTTTTCATCGTAAAGGGAGAACACTGCGCGGCCCTGAAACTCTTCGGTCTTTTCGGGCGGCACGCTGACCCAAGGTATCGTTTCCTCCACCAGTGCGCGCACTGGTGGAGGAAACATGGGAAACGGCGCACGGGTCGCCGGTTCCGTTGAAAGCCCCGAAGGGGAAACTGTCAGCCAGAGGGAGGGCATCCTCTCTCCAGGCGTTTGGAGGCCACCATGCCGTATCTGATTCTGTACATCCTGCTGCTGGCGGCCGTCTGCCTGGGCGCTTTTGCGCTGCTGCGCAGGTTTGAGCGCAAAAAACCCGCCGCCTACAGGCACATGAAGGGCATCTGGGAACCGTACCTGTACAT
>JAEVZE010000434.1 GCA_023392395.1 Bacillota bacterium | reverse complement strand
CTGCTATAATGGGCGGGACGCGGCGGGCCGTTTCGGGCAATCGCCTCGCCATCGAATCCTTGAATCGGAAGGTTTGCTACATGCGGACGCTGAGCGTGGTGATCGCGGACGACGAGCGGGTGATCGTCGACGGGTTTTTGAAACTGATCCACTGGGAAAAGATCGGGTGCCATGTGGAGGACGCGGCGTTTGACGGCATTATGGCCGTGGAAAAGCTGACGCGCATAAAACCGGACCTGGCGATCATCGACATCAACATGCCGCTGCTTTCGGGCCTGGACGTGATCCGGAGGGCGTCGCCAGACTGCCCGGACACGGTGTTCATCATCATCAGCGGGTACGACGAGTTCCGCTACGCGCAAGAGGCGCTGAAGCTGCGCGCCTACGACTATCTTTTGAAACCGGTGGACTTCCCGCAGTTCGAGGCGCTGATTGAGCGGCTGCGAAGGGAGAAGTTTGACCTTCCGGTTCAGGAGAGAGCGCAGGAGGCGCGCGAGTGCGACGCCGAACCGCCCACGATCCAGCGCATCGTCACCTACATCGACCAGCACTGCGCCGAGGATCTGACGCTGAAAAAGCTGGCCGAGGTCTTCTTCATGAACCCGGTCTATCTGAGCCAGTACTTCAAAACGAAGACCGGCATGAACTACTTCGCCTATCTGAGCCGCCTGAGAACGGAGCGGGCCAAGCACCTGCTACTCACCACGGACAGGACCATCGGCGATATTGCGCGCGCCGTCGGCGGGGCGGATTACCGCACCTTCACCAAGCGCTTTCGCCGCATGGAGGGCGTTTCGCCGTCCGCTTTCCGCAAGAAAAACGGACGAATCTAAATATTTGACACACAACGATTGAAACACCGCCTATCATATTCCGGCGAATTGCACTACCATGGTGCCGTCGGGATGCTCCCGCATCCAAATTGTTGATGGGAGGTTACTTCATGAAGCGCATGCTGTCTCTGGTGCTGTGCCTGACGCTGCTCGTGGGGATGGGCCTGTTCGCTTCCGCGTCGGCGGAGGAAAAGGTTCACCTGATCTACCAGACCTGGAACCCGGGCGAGGACTGGTTCGCCGCGGTCAAGGAAGATTTCGAGAAGAAGAACCCGGGCATCGAGGTCGAGCTGGTGTACGTGCCCTACTCCGACCACATCCAGAAGCTGAAGATCGACCTTGCGACCGGCCAGGGCCCGGACGTGTACTCGCTGCAGACCGGCGCGTCGCTGAAGGAATTCCGCGACTTTGAAGTGGACCTGACCCCCCTCGCCGCCAAGGAATGGGGCGCGGACTGGGAGAAGACCTTCGTGCCGTTCGCGACCCAGGTGACCGCCGACAAGGGCGTGTACTACGGCCTGCCGATGGGCACCAGCTACGCCGGTACCGTCTGGGCGGACGTCACGATGCTGGAAAAGTATGGCCTCAAGGTGCCCACCAGCCGCAAGGAGCTGGCGGAAGTCTCTAAGGCGCTGCGCGATCAGGGCCAGTACCCGCTGTGCATCGGCGCCAAGGACGACTGGATCAACTTGGACGTGTGGATGAACATCGCCAACGGCGTCTCCTCCGAGAAGCTGTACAAGGCCATCGCGGGCGAGACCGCCTTCACCGATCCCGACCTTGTGAAATCCTTTGAAATCTGGAAGGGCCTGTTTGACGACGGCCTGTTCCAGGACGGCGCGCTTGGCGTCAACATGTACAACGACACCACGGACCTGTTTGACCGCGACGCCACCATCCCGATGATCACCAACGGCTCGTGGGTCATCAACAACTACCCCTACCGCGAGGAGAACCCCACGCTGTACGAGAACTTCAACGGCGAGGGCCGCAAGCACACCGTCATCAACATGGACTGGAACGACGACGGCAAGCCCGACCCGATCCAGGCGACGGTGGAGAACGTGCTGTGCATGAACAACGCGGGCGAGCATCAGGACGCCGCGTGGACCTTCATCAAGTACATGCTCTTTGACGGGCAGGACCTGCTCAACAACAAATACCTGGCCTACTTCCCGTCCCGTGCCGGCGTTTCCTTCCAGGGCGAACTGAGCGCCGAGGGCGTTGAGAACTTCAACAAGCTCATGGACATGGGCGCCACCAACATCGGCGGCTACCGCGAGAACCCGTATCCGGAGCTCAAGACCGCCATCGCCGACAACCTGAAGGCGCTGATCCTGGGCGAAGTGACGCCCCAGCAGGCGGCCGAGGCCATCGAGGCTGTCTCCAAGACCACTCAAAGGTAATGCTTCCGCCGGGGGATGCGCTTTTGCGGCGCATCCCCCGGCACGGGCGGAACATTTCGCACTGGGAGGCATTGCTCCGATGAAAAAGCACAACCTGGCGGGTCTGATGTTCGTGATGCCGCTGGTGATTCTGTTTCTGGTCATGAACGTCTACCCGATCGTGTACAACCTCGTGATCAGCGCAACCGACTGGAACGGCATCGCGAAGAGCTGGAATTTCATCGGGCTGACAAACTATTCTAAGCTGCTCGTCAACCCGGTCATGCCGCGGGTGATCCGAAACTTCGCGGTCTTTGGCATCGCGACCATCCTGATCCAGGCGGCGCTGGGGGTGCTGCTGGCCTCGTTCTTTGCCAGGGGCGTCAAGGGCGCGGGCCTCTACCGCACGGTGTTCTACGTGCCGGTCATCGCCACCGCGACGATCGTGGGCAACATCTTCTCCAAGATCCTGGAGACCAACCGGGGCTACCTGAACGAGTTCTTCCGCACGGTCGGGCTGAACGCGCTGGCGCAGCCGTGGCTGGCGGAACCCAATCTGGCGCTTTTGTGGATCATCCTGATCAACATCTGGCAGTGGACCGGGTACAGCATGCTGATGTACTACGCCAACATGCTCAACATCCCCCAGGACATCTACGAGGCCGCCACCATCGACGGCGCCAATCCCCGGCAGCAGTTCTTCCGCATCACGCTGCCGCTCCTCAGGTCCACCCACTTCACGCTGTTCGTGCTGGGCGCGCTGGGATCGCTCAAGTGCTTCGACCTGCCCTACGTGTTGACCAAGGGCGGCCCGAACTACGCCACGGAGTTCTTCTCCACCTACATCAACAAGCAGTCATTTGAACTCTTCGATCAGGGCATGTCGTCCGCGATCGTGGTGGTCATGCTGGCCCTGGCGATGCTGATTACGCTGCTCCAGCTCCGGCTGTACTCCCGCAAAAACAAGGACAAGGAGCTGGCCGACGCATGAAAAATACCAGAAGCTATACGATTCTCGCGCAGTCGGCGCTGATCCTGCTGGCTCTATTGTTTTTGTATCCGCTGGCGCTGATGCTGATGCGGTCGTTCGACGTCGGTGGCGTGCAGAATTACGTGCGTGTGTTTGAAAAGGTCAATCCGCTGCCGAACTTCGGGACCAGCCTGATCGTGGTGGGCGGATCGCTGCTCATCGTCTCCATCGTCACGTCGCTGGCCGCGTTCGGGTTTTCCAAGGTGCCTTTTCAGGGCCGAAGCACGCTGTACTACCTGCTGCTCATGGGCATGATGGTGCCCACGGCGGCGACGATCTTCCCGCTGTTTCAGATCGTCAAGGGCATGAAGCTCAACAACACGCCCTTTGCGCTGATCCTGCCCTACGCCACCGCCAACGCCATCTTCAACCTGATGGTGCTCAAAAACTTCTACGACGGCCTGCCCAACGAACTGCTCGAGGCCGCGACCATCGACGGCGCGAGCCTCATGCGCACGTTTTTGTCCATCATGCTGCCCATCAGCCTGCCGGGGCTCGCCATCGTGCTGGTGCAGACGTTTTTGAGCAGCTGGAACGAACTGCAGATGGCGCTGATCTTCATCAACAAGACCGCGCTGCAGCCGCTCTCGGTGGTGCCGCTCCGGTTTCAACAGCAGCGCAGCGGCGGCTTCCCGGTGGAGGTCATGTACGCCTGCCTGGTGGTGTGCCTGGCCCCAATCGCCCTGTTTTACGTGTTCGCACAGCGCTTTCTGATCGCGGGCCTGACGGCCGGCGCGGTCAAGGGGTAATTTTATGCGCCGCATTGGACGAACGCTGTCCGGAAAGCTCATCCTCGCCACCTGCTTGTCGCTGGTGGTGGTGCTGGGCATGGCGATCGCGCTGATGTGGACGCTGACCATCAACCTGACCTTGGACAAGGAGCAGCAGTCCATGCGCTCCTACCTGACCAACACGCTCTTCTCCATCGACGAGCGGATCAAGGATCTGGGCCGCACGTCGGTCGTTGCGGTCTCAGACGACCGGGTGCAGGAGATCCTGAAGCACCTGGATACCTACGACAAGCGCAAGCGCCTGGAGGCCGCGGACTACCTGCAGAAGCTGTTCCTGGGCACCGTCTCCAGCCGGAACGAGGTCACGGCGCTGTTCCTGTTTGACAACGCCAAGCTGATCCAGAAGTATTCGCTGGCCTCCATCGGCATCCGCGGCGGCTTTTCCGTGGAGCGCGACGAATGGTTTTTAGAAAACCTGAAGAACATGCCGCTTCTGCCCAACGGGACCAGGCTCATGGGCGGCCGGCCGGACAGCTTTCTGGTCATCCCCACGCTGTCAAACCCCTTTGACAACGCCTACTTCATCGTGCTTCGGGAGATCAACAGCTTTTCGCCGTTTCGGCGCGTCGGCTACATGATGGTCGCGGCGCGCATGACGACCCTGGGCAAGATCGCCACCAACACCATCGATCCTTCCGCCCGCTACGTGCTTTGCGACCGGCAGGGCAACGTTCTGTGCGAGAGCCTGGGCCGAGCCTTCTACAGGCCGCTGTCCGAAGCGTTTCCGCTTCTCTCCAGCGTCACGCCCAACCAGCCGGTGGAGCTCCCCTTTGACGGCAAGAACTGCCTGGTGCTGTCCCGCGCATCATCCTTCAGCGGGTTGACGCTCTACGTGTACAAGCCGCGCGCGCTGATCAATGAGGGCGCGACCAACGCGGTAATCATCCTGGTGGCGCTGTCGGCGGCGGCGGTGCTGCTCGTGATGCTGATCACCTCGCTCCTGATCCGAAAGACCGTGCGCCCGATCACTACGCTGGCCGACGCCATGGAGAGCTTCAGCCGCACCAACACCCGCCCGTCGGTGGAGGTGGACGCGCAGGACGAGGCCAAGCGGCTCACCGACGCCTTCAACGAAATGGTGACCACCATCAACGACCTGATCTTCTCCGAGTACGAGAAGACCATTCAACTGCAGAACACGCGGCTCCAGCAGAAGGAGACCCAGCTGCAGTACCTGCGCAGCCAGATTAACCCCCACTTCCTCTACAACACCCTGGACACCATCCGCATCAAGGCCAGCATCAACGGCGATGAGGAAGTGTCGGGCCTGATCATGAAGCTGGTCGCCTTCTTCCGGTTCGGCGTCGGCAACACAGACCCGCTGGTGTCCATACGGCACGAGGTCAAGCTGATGCAGATCTACTTGCAATTGATGCAGTGCCGCTATCCGATGCTCCGGGACGCCTACCGCCTGGATGAAAAGCTGATGGACGCGCTGATCCCCAGCTTCATCCTGCAGCCGCTGGTGGAAAACAGCCTGATGCACGGGCTGAAGGCGTCGGGCTACGACGGCGAGCTGACGCTGACCGTCCGCTCGGACGGGGACGGCATCCTGATTGAGTTGAGCGACAACGGCATCGGCATGCCGGAGGAATTGATCGAGCGGTTCAACCGGCCGGAAGCGCCCGGCGAGGCGCGCGAGGCGCGCGGGCACATCGGCGTGCGCAACGTGCAGGACCGGCTGAGCATGTACTACCTAGAAGGGTACGGCCTCACCTACCGGAAGAATGAGGGCCGCGGCGTGACCGCCGTGCTCCGGCTTTCAAGACTTACTAATACTAATTCCAAATATTAAAGCATCGTTGCGGCGGTTCTTTTCGCGCAGGGCGGTGTCGCCTTCCGCTCACCGTAGCGCTGCTACGCCTCGCTCCAGCTCCTAGCCCTGCATCGAAAATCCCTCGCCGCTTTGGATGCATTAATATTTTCTATTAGTATAAAGGGGGAAAGAACCATGCGGGCGCGGATCCGGGAAAAGCTTGACCGCATCGTAGAGCTCTACCCGCCGGACAGGCTTGCGCGCAGCAAGGAGCGCATCCGGAGGCTGTGGCGGGGCGAGCCGCCGCTGGACCGCCTGCCGTTTGTGCTGATCCCACCCGATTTCTCCTATTACGACGATGTATTCGAGCCGGAGGAAGGACTGGACCAATACCTCGACGCATTCTTGCGCCGTGGCGTCGCGGAGGACGACTACATCCCGGCCTTCTTCACCGGCTGCCGCATGGGCGCGATGCCCAGCCTCTTCGGCGCGAAGGAGGTCGTGCTGAGAAACGACTACTCCTGCGAGCGGCTGTTGACCGACGAGGCTTCCGTCTGGGCGCTGCCCGAGCCCCGCATCTTAGAGCGCTCACCCGCGAAAGCGTGGCTGGACGCGCAGCACTACTACCTGGAGGAGACCGAAGGGCGCATCCCCGTCCACGTGGACGACATGCAGGGGCCGATGGACGTCTGCGGCCAGCTCTGGGGCTACGAGAACGTGCTGGCCGCGCCGTATGAGGACGAGGAACTCTACAAATTTCTGATGGGCCGGGTGACCGATGGCTTTCTGCTCCTCTGGAACGAGCAGAAGCGGCTGCTGGGCGATGCCTTCCTGCCCACCCACCTGTATGCGTGGGACTGGGTACCGCCGGACAACGGCGCGACGCTGTCGGCGGATTCCCTGGTGATGCTGTCGCCGGCGTTCTTCCGGCGCTGGTACAAGGGGACGCTGGAGCGCATCTCAAACGAACTGGGCGGGCTCACGGTGCACTCCTGCGGCGATTTTTCCGGGGTCGCCGCCGCATTGAGCGAAACACGCGGACTGCGCGGCATCAACGCCAGCCAGATGAGCGCGGAGCAGCTGATTGAAGCCGGCGCGAGGCGCGACCTGGTCTACATCTTTCAATGCCCGTTCGAGCGGGCGCGGGACGCGGCGGTTCGATCGCTTGAGGGCGGCTATCGCATTCAACCCACGATCACCGGCGCGTGGCCGGAGGACTATTGCGGCGCGGGGCGCGAGCTTCTCAACGCGCGCGTCCGGCAACTCAAAGATTGGTTCACCCCATGAGGGGCTACTTTGGACGAAGTAACATTTTGCATTGGCAATAGACAAAGGAGGATCTCCATGAAACTTACGTTTGAAACCTACCGCGACAAAGTAATGGGCTGCTGGGCCGGCAAAAACATCGGTGGCGTGCTGGGCGCGCCCTTTGAGGCGTTCCGGCAGTTCAACGAGGTCGATTTCTACACGCAGGACCTGTCCATGGGCCCGCCGCCCAACGACGACCTGGATTTGCAGATCGTGTGGCTGGCCGCCGTGGAGCGCTATGGCCGCAACGTGAACGCGTCCATCCTGGGCGACTACTGGCTCAGCTACGTCATCCCTAACTGGGTGGAGTACGGCACCGGCAAGGCCAACCTGCGCGCCGGGCTCGTGCCGCCGATGAGCGGCGCGGTGGACAACCCCTACAAGGACTCCTGCGGCTGCTACATCCGCTCGGAAATCTGGGCATGCCTCGCGCCGGGCAACCCCGCGCTGGCCGCGAAGTACGCCTTTGAGGACGCCATCGTCGACCACGCGGACGACGGCATGCAGGGCGAAATCTTCTGCGCGGCGCTGCAGAGCGCGGCGTTCGTCGAGAGCGACGTGCAAAAGCTGATCGACATCGCGCTATCCTACATCCCGGAGGACAGCAAGGTGGCCGAGGCGGTGCGCACCGCCGTCCAGTGCCATGCGGAGGGCGTGCCGTTCAAAAAGGCCATCGCGGCCATCCACGACGCGGCGCCGGGCACCTTCGGCATTCAGGGCATCTCCAACAAAGAGGGCGAACTGAGGAGCCGCGAGATGGGCATGACCAAGGTGGGCGCGCCCGGCTTCGACGCGGCGGAGAACGTTGGCTATGTGATCGCGGGCTGGCTGTACGGCGAGGACTTCGGCGATCAGATCGTAAAAGCCAACGCCTGCGGCGAGGATACCGACTGCACCTGCGCCACGCTGGGAGCGCTACTGGGCATCCTCCTGGGCGCGAGCGGGCTTCCGAAGAAGTGGACCGATCCGCTGGGCGACAAGATCGCTACCATGTGCATCGATAAGACCAGCCGCGGCGTCTGGGTGCCGGAGACGGTCACGGAACTGACCGACCGCGTGCTGCGCGTGACG
>JAEVZE010000364.1 GCA_023392395.1 Bacillota bacterium | reverse complement strand
CCGCCCGGTGATCGTCATGCCCTCGTAGGGGGTGTAGTCCGCCTTCATGTGCTGCTGGCTTGCGCGCAGCGTCCACGTTTCATGCCGGTCCCACACCACAATGTCGGCGTCCGCGCCCGGCCGGATGACGCCCTTCCGGGGGTACAGGCCGTAGAGGCGGGCGGGGGTTTCGGCCAGCATGCGGCACATGTCGCTGGGCTCAATCTTCTTGGTCGCCACCAGGAGCGAGTGGATGATGGCGGGCCGGTGCTCGACGCCCGGAAGGCCATTGGGAATCTTCGAAAAGTCCTCAAAGCCCAGCGCCTTCTGCTTCAAAGTGTAGCTGCAGTGGTCGGTGGCGATGGTGTCAATCGCGCCTTCCTGCACCGCGTCGATCAGGGCCAGCACATCGGATTTTTTCCGGAGCGGCGGCGAGCACACGTACTTCGAGCCGTCAAACCCCGGTTCCTCGTACCGGCTGTCGTCAAGCGCCAGGTACTGGGGGCAGGTTTCGAGCAGCAGCTTCACGCCGCGCAAGCGTGCCTTGAGCGCCTCTTTGAGGCCCGCCTCGCTGCTTAGGTGCACCACGCCCGCGGGCGCGCCCGCAAGCTCCGCAAGGTAGGCAAGCCTTGAGATCGCCTCGGCCTCCATCAGCGCCGGACGGCAGCGGGGATGTTCCGAGGGGCCCAGGCGCTTTTCCGCGCGGGCTTCCGCAACCAGGCGGTTGATCACCTGGCCGTTCTCGCAGTGGCACCAGGTGACGCCGCCCAAATCCTTCAGCGCGCGCATCACGCCCAGCACCTGGTCGTCCAGAAGCCTTAGCGCATCGTAGGCCATGTACAGTTTAAACGAGGTGACCCCCGACTTAAACATTTCCGGCAGCTCCGCCCGGACGGAATCGTTCCAGTCGGTGACCGCCATGTGGAAGCCGTAATCCGAGTAACACTTGCCGTCGGCCTTTTTGTGCCAGGCGGCGAGGGCGTCCGAAAGCGTGCCGCCCCGGTCCTGGGTGGCAAAGTCGATGACCACGGTGGTGCCGCCCGCAACCGCCGCGCGCGTGCCGGATTCAAAGTCGTCCGCGGTGACGGTCACGCCGTTGTCCATGTCAAAGTGCGTGTGCGCGTCGATGAAGCCGGGGAAGACCAGGCAGCCGGAGGCGTCGATCACTTCGTCACCGGGACCCGGCGCGATTTCGGGCGCAAGCGCGACAATCTTTTCGCCTTCGACGGCGATGTCCAAGCGGCAGGCATCCTTTGAGTTCACCACGACGCCGCCCAGAATCAGCTTCATTGCAAATCCCTCACAGTCTCCATGAAGCGCCGAAGCGTCTCGCCCAGTTCCTCGGGCCGCACGCGGAAGCCGCCGCCGGGCAGGATGACGAAGCCGGGGTTGGAACTTAGATCCATGTCCTTCTCCGTCTCGAACAGCGTGAACTTCTCCTTATAGGGCGCGCTGTCGTAGGGGCAGAAGGTTTCGCAGTTGCCGCACTCGTTGCACTGGCTGTCGATGTGCAGGATCTGCTCGCGACCGTCCACCACCACCACCTGGTTGGCGCGGTTGGGGCACACGTCCACGCAGTTGCCGCACACGCTGCCGCAGCCCAGGCACCTTGCGCGCTCCTTCTCCGGCGCTGTGGGGAACTTCAGGTGCGCACGGCGAGCGCGCAGCATCTCTTTGTTGAGCGGCAGCGGCTCCGCCTCCTCGGTAGAGAGGATCAGCTTCGCCACTTCCGCCGCGTCCGCGATGGCCTCCACCACCGTGGCCGGGCCGCGCCGGGCGTCGCCCACCAGGAACAGCTTCTCGCTCTGCTTCACCAGGGCCGCGCCGCGGTCCGGCGTGCACGCGCCCGCGGCGGAGAGCAGCTGGCAGTCCGGCTTTTCGCCGATGGCGGCGATGACCGTATCGGCTGCGATCTCCACCAGCTCGTCGGTGGGCACCGGCGCGCGGCGGCCGCTCGCATCCGGCTCGCCCAGCTTCATGCGCCGGCAGGTCAAAACGCCGTTTTCGTGGGATACCGGGGCCAGCAGTTCTTTCAGCTCGATGCCCTCTTCGCTGGCGAATTTCAGTTCATGCTCGTCGCAGGGCATTTCGCGCTTGGTGCGACGGTAGATCATGGAGACCTTGTTCACGCCGCGCACGCGCATGGCCGCGCGGGCTGCGTCGATGGCGGTGTTGCCGCCGCCCACGATGGCCACCGTGGAGCCCACCTGTACCTCGCCCCGGTTGTAGGCCTGCAGGAAGTTGAGCGCGTCGACGGCGCAGCCCTTTTCCAGTTTCAGTTCGCCGCTGACCCACGCGCCCACGGCCAGCACCACGTGGGTGTAGCCTTCGTTAAACAGGGACGCGGGGGACAGCACCTCGCTGTTCAGCTTGACTTCGACGCCCAGCTTGTGCAGCATCGCGGCGTCCTTTTCAATGGATCCCTCGGAGATTCTGAAGCGTGGGATCGCAAACCGCACGATGCCGCCCAGCGCGGGCCGCTTTTCAAACAGCGTCACCTTCGCGCCGCCCCGGGCCAGGAGGAACGCCGCCGCCATGCCGCCGGGGCCGCCGCCCACCACCGCCACCCGCTCGGAGCGGGCCGCGCGGGGGGCAAGCGTGGGCAGGAACTCGTCGTATCCGCGCCCGGCTGACACGAGCTTGACCTCGCGGATGTGGATGTTCTCCTCGTAGAAGTTGCGGGTGCAGCCCTTGGTGCATCGGTGCGCGCAGATGGTGCCGGTGATGAAGGGCAGCGGGTTCTGCTCGCAGATGACCTCAAGCGCCTCTTTGTACTGGCCGCGCCCGGCAAGCTCCACGTAGGCCGGGATGTCCTGATGGATCGGGCAGGCGTCGGAGCAGGGCGCCCGGTAGCAGTCGAGGAGGGGCACCTTCTTGGGCATCTTGGGATGGGTCTGGGTGCTCCTGCGGATGCGCCGGTCCCGCCGCGCGTCCCGCGCCAGGGAGGACAGCGCCGTCAGGTCCACGCGGGTGAAGGGTTGGTAGGGGAGCTGCGCCAGCGCTTCCGCGATGGGCTTCAGCCGGTTGTATCCGCCGGGCTTCAGAAGCGTCGTAGCCAGCGTGATCGGCCAGATGCCCGCGGTAAAGATGCGCTCGATGTTCATCTCGTCCGCGCCGCCGGAGTAGGACGCGCGAAGGCTTCCGTCAAACGCGCGCTCCACCTTCTCAGCCAGCGAGATGGTGAGGGGATACAGCGCCTTGCCGCTCATGTACATTTCGCCGCCGGGCAGCTCGTCATGAACGATGTTGACCGGGAAGGTGTTGGTCAGCTTCACGCCGAACTCCACGCCCGTGGCGTCCGCGAGAGAACGCAGCCGCTTCACCATCGGCACCGCGTCCTCAAACTGCAAATCCTCCCGGAAATGGTGGTCGTCAAAGGACAGCTCGTAGCCCAGGTCGTCCAAAGTCTTCCGCGCGAACTCGTAGCCCAGCAGGGTCGGGTTCATCTTGACCAGCGTGTTCAGCCGCTTGCCGGAGATCAGGTAGGCGGCGATGCGCTCGATCTCGCCCGCCGGGCAGCCGTGCAGCGTGGACAGCGTGATGGAGCGGCAGACCACCGGGCTGATGCCCTCCACATAGGAAGCGTCAAGGCCCAGCACGTCCAGGTTGTCAAGCGCCCAGGCACGGCACTCGCTGAACACGGGGAGGTTCGAGGCGTTTTTCAGCCCCTCGATGAAGCGGTCGATCTTCTCGGACTGGATGCCCTGAAGGTCGTAGCCCACGCTCATGTTGAACGCAAAGCCGTCCGCCTCGCCCAGGCCCCATGCCTTGGAAATCAATTTCAGCGCGTACCAGGCCTTCACGTACTCATCCAGCGCCCCGGGCACGGTGAGCTCGGTCGACCACTCCACGTTGTAGCCCTCGTCGGCGGCCAGGATGCAGGGCTTTTCCACCGGCAGGTCCTCGCCATCCAGCGTCTGCACGGTCTTCAGCTCAAAGTAGCGCGCGCCCGCGGCGTAGGCGGAAATGATGTTGGGCGCCAGCTGGGTGTGGGGGCCCGCCGCCGGGCCGAAGGGGGTTTCGATTTTTTCGCCAAACAGCGGCAGCGTGCCGCCCTGGTGGCGGTACAGTTCGTAGACGCCAAACACGCGGCCCTCGCGGGCATAGCCGTTTAGAAGCTCGGTCATCAGCGCCCCGAAGGGCATCGGATTCATCCGGTCGGACATACGCTTACCTCCCCAATGTACTGAAAAACTCGTCAACCTTCCAACCATTCCCGGCGACCTAAAGCGCCGGGAACGCAGTCTCCGTAAACAGTGCGCACACTGGTGGAGGAAACATTTCCTCAAGTCAGTGCGCCGCCCGGAAATTCCGCAGAATTTCAGGTGCACGCAGGCATTCCCTTCGCGCCCAAAAGCCGCGCAGCGGTTTTTAGCGCTTTTCGTTGATCCGTGCCCACACAGCGCCCGCGGCCTCGCGGCACTTGGCCATAAGAGCCGGTTTGTCTATGTTTGTCAGGTGGCGGTCCTTCATCAGCACCACGCCATCGGCGACCGTTGCGGACACCATCCGGCCATTCATGCCGAACATCACGTGGCCGTTGATGTTGTCCTCGTTCAAAGGCGTCGGCGCGTCGTAGTCCACCACGATCACGTCGGCCATCGCGCCCTCCTTCAGGACGCCAATCTCCCGGCCGAACATCTTCGTCGCCATCTTCGCGTTGTTTTCAAACAGCATGGCGGGGATCTCCGTCCACGCGGCGGACGGATCAGCCAGATTGTGCTTGTGCAGAAGGTTGCCCACCTTGTAGCTCTCCAGCATGTCATTGGTGTAGCCGTCGGTGCCAAGACCAATCAGCACGCCCTTTTGGAACATCTTGATCACCGGCGGGCAGCCGATGGCGTTGCCCATGTTGCTCTCCGGGTTGTGGCCGACCATGGAGCCGGTTTCGCGGATCAAGTCGATCTCGGCCTCGGACACGTGGGTGCAGTGGCCCAGCAGCGTCTTTTCATTCAGGATGCCAAAATCGTGCAGCCGGAATGCGGGGCGCTTGCCGTGTCGGCGCAGATTGATGTACACGTCGTCGATGCCCTCGGCCACGTGGATGTGGTAGCCCGCGCCCGGATTGTGGGCGATGCAGGTATCCAGGGTTTGATTGGACAGGGTGAACGGCGCGTGCAGGCCGAAAAGAGCTGCGATCCTGCCGCTTTCGTCCTTCTTGGCATGCTTGATGAAGGCTTCGTTTTCCCGGACGCCCTGAAGCATCTTGTCCTGCCCGTCGCGGTCGGAGACCTCGTAGCACAGGCAGGCGCGAACGCCGAGTTCCCTCGCGCTGTCCGCGATCTGAAATAGGCTCCCCTCGATCTCGCCGTAGCTTGCGTGGTGGTCGATCACGGTGGTGACGCCGTTTTCAATGCAGTCCACAAACGTCATATCGGCCGAAAGGCGGGTGTCCGGGTTTTTGAGGTTGCGGTCCAGCGTCCACCACAGGCCGTCCAGAATTTCCAGAAAGCCCTTGGCGCTATAGCCCTTGATGGCCATGCCCCGGGCGAAGGCCGAATAGATGTGGTTGTGGGCGTTGATCATGCCCGGCATGATCACGCCGCCGCGGGCGTTGAGCACTTCCGCGTGCGGATACTCCGCTTTGAGCGCTTCATAGGAGCCAACCTTGATGATCCGGTTGCCCTCGATGGCGACCGCGCCGTTACCAATCAGCGGCCTTAAGGCGTCCCGCGTGACCACGGTTCCGTTTCCGATCAGCAGCATGGGTTCTCCTCCTTCGCAGGTTCTGGAGCAATTGTTTCCGCCTTTCGCGCAAGCAATTGCGATGGGCAGTTTCATGGTTCCCAAGACAAATAAAAAATCTGCGAAACCTGTTCGCAGACGAGAGGCCCGGCTGGCAATCCCATCTTCAAACAGGAAAGCCCGTGCGCGCAGCACTACCTTACAGCCCTGATTATTCTCTTTGGCCACATTCTATCACAGCCTTTTTTCGGCTGTCAAGGGGGATTTCGCGATCGGCGGGCATTTTTCGTCCGCCTAACAATTCACTATTCACTGTTCCCGTTCTTGGGCGGCGATGCGAAAGCGGGCTTCAAACGCCTCCGGCGTGTCGCAATCCAGCATCTCCTGCGCACTGCTACCTCGACAAGGCGGACCGGGGCGCCCGCTTATGCGCATGCGGTAATCAAAAGCTAGACGCTCTTGCCTTTTGGTTTCCCGTGCAGAAGTTTCTCGACGGTGTTTCTGTTTTCGCCGGTCACCCGCTCCGCCATAAACTTTAGCAGCGGGGGAGCGTTTGGGTTGCGAAGTTCCACATACATTTTCGCTCTGCCGCCGCTCAATACCAACGTGCGCCCGAACCGCTTGTATTCCACGTTTTCAAGGCCGCTCCACTGGATAGACTTGTGCTTATGAAATGCCCAATACTGCCGGATCCCGCTTTCGTCGTACTCCAACCGGTCAGTGATGCCGGAGTAGACATTCATCAACGCTACCATCGCGAAAAGCGGACCATACAAACTATACAAACTTATCGTATACTCCCCGGAATCGAACACCCACGCCATTGAAAGCGGTAAACCCATAACGCTCAAAAACGCGAACAAAGCCCCCGTTGTGGTGGATGTTGCCCCGGTTCTGATGACGCTTCCTCCGCCGCATCCGGCTGCGCGCTGAACACCTTATGCTTCCACATGAGGTAGACCGTCACGATGAGCGCCAGGATTCCTATGGCGATTATAAGGATCGCAAGCGCTTTGCTCCAACCCGACGGATTGCTAGTGAGAGCGACAGGCAGCGTCGACAAAGCTTCCAGCACGCTGTTTTCCTCCTTACTCCTTATGATCCCGGGCAATCCGCCGCGTCTTATCCAGCGCCTCCGGGGTGTCACAGTCCAGCGTTTCCCACTCGTTTCCCGCTTCAACGAGCCGCACCACGACCCCGGCGCGCCTCAGCGCGGCCCGCCCGGTTTCACCAGGGGCGAGCGACCGAAGAAACGGAAAGACGGAAGCCGGAAACACGACCGGATTGCCCGGAACGCCCTGCCACGAGAGCCGGAAGGCTTCGTTCGGCCTTTCACAAAATGCCGCCAGCAGCCGTTCCACAGATTCAATGGTCAATAGCGGCTGATCGCCCACCAGGAAAAGTGCGCCGTCCAGCCCCTCCATCGCCTCCGCGGCCAGGCGGATGCTGTCCGATACATCCGGGAGCTCGTGCTTTACCGCGGTCAGTCCCGCGGCCCGACCCAGTTCCGCCACCTCCGGCCAGCGGGTGACCACCACCCGGCGCGTTAGGCTCTCTGGCAGACAGTCAAAGGCGCGCGCCACCAGCGCCCGCCCTTCAAAATCCTGGAGCAGCTTGTTCGCGCCAAACCGCGCCGCCTCGCCCGAGGCCAGCACCGCGCCGCCGATCAAAAGGGTCATGGGGTACGTCCGGGGGCTCCGCCCCCGGAACCCCCGCCAAAGGGAATAATTCCCTCTGGACTCCTTACTTAGAGAAAGTTAGGGCAATGCGTAACTTCCTACTGACAGCCCCGGCGTACCTTCAAATCGTTTCCGGCGACCGGTGCGCCGGAAACGTGTTTCATCCATCAGTGCACACACTGGTGGATGAAACAATTCCTTTGGTCAGTGAACCGCCCGGAAATTCGTAAGAATTTCAGGTTCACGCAGTAACCTTCATCCGCGTTGAAAAACCGTCGTGGTTTTTCAACGCATTAAAGCGGCCGCAGGTTGCCTATACCTCTTTGCGCGCAGGCCCGCCCGCAAGGCTTTGGCCCTGCAGGGCCTGCGCAAAATGCGCCGAAAATCCGTCTTGCGGATTTTCGGCGCCATGATCATTGCATGAGATATCCCGTGTCCACGATCAACACGCCGCCGCTGGGCGCCTGATAGCCGGTGTGCTCGATGATGGTATCCGTACCGTCTTTTGCGACCTCGTACACCAGGATGCCGCGCGGCGGATCGCTTTCCCGGTCCACGGTGGTGGACAAAAAGCTCATGCCCTTGGATTCGTCGGTGTACTGTTGGGTGAGCGCGGCTTCGTCCTCAAACTCGCCAAGCAGCGCCTCCGGATCGCCGTCCGGGTCGTACTGGATGGTCATCCAGATGGATTTGTCCTCGTTCTCAAGCTTGGTCACGCCGTTTTCCTCATTGGCGACGCTCATGCCCTCGGGCAGGTACAGCGGCACGCCGCCGGATTCGCCCTCGTAGAGCACGCCGCCCTCTTCGTCGCCCTCCTCGCCCCAATCGGACAGGTCTTCGTAGGCAACGTCGGTGAACTTCCCGCCCTCGACGGTGGCGGTGTAGCTGAGCATGGCCGACACGTCTTCGCCATCCTGCTGCTCATAGTACAAGCTAACCAGCGCCACGCCGTCGGCGGCGGGCTTGTAGACATAGGTGTGCACGGGCAGCGCGCCGTCCTGGGCGGGGTTCACGGAATCGCTCTGCTGCGTGAGCACGCTCTCATCGTCCAGCTCGGCGGACCACGCAAAGCCGGTCCCGGCGTCCTCCGGAAGCGCGATGGTCATGGAGGCGTCGTCCCAGGTCAAGCCGCCGTCCTCGGGTACGACCCAGATTTCGGGGCTGGCGATGTCGCCGGCCTCCTGGAAGGAGTCTTCGGCGGCCGAATCCGCCGGTTGGTCGGCGGGCGTCGCCGCTTCCGCCAGCGCCCACACAGGCGTCAGCGTCAGCGCGAGGGCCAGAATGGTGATCAAGAAACGCTTCAATCTATAACCCCCTTGTTATCTTCAGCGCGTGGTGGCAGGCCACCGGATGTCCGCCCTGTTCGACGAGCGGAGGTTCCACGGTTTTGCACAGGTCGGTCGCATGGGGACAGCGGGGATGGAAGCGGCAGCCCTGGGGCGGGTTCAAGGGTGAGCCGACCTCGCCGGTCAGGATCTGGCGCTCGCGGTGGCGGTTTTCGGGGTCGGGCTGGGGCACCGATTCCAAAAGGAACCGGGTGTAGGGGTGCAGCGGACGCTCGTACAGCGTCGGGGCGTCGCCAATCTCGCAGACCTTGCCCAGAAACATCACGCACACCCGGTCGGCGATGTACCTCACCACCGATAGGTCGTGGGAGATGAACAGGTACGTCAGTCCAAACTCCTTTTGGAGGTCGCACAGCAGGTTCAGGATCTGCGCCTGGATCGATACGTCCAGCGCCGACACCGGCTCGTCGCAGACGATCAGGGCCGGGCTCAGCGCCAGCGCGCGGGCGATGCCGATGCGCTGCCGCTGTCCGCCGGAGAACTGGTGCGGGTAGCGGCTGTAAAACTCCGGCCGGATGCCCACCTTTTCCATCAGTTCCCGCACCCGTTCTTCCCGGGTCTCGCGCGTGCCGATGGAGTAGGTGTCCAGCGGTTCCCGGATGATCTGGCCCACGGTCATGCGCGGGTCCAGGGAAGCGTAGGGATCCTGAAAGATCATCTGCATCCGGCGGCGCGCTTCCCGGAGCGCGCCCGGCGCGAGGGCGGTGATCTCATCCGCGCCCATCATCACCTTGCCGGAGGTGGGCTCGATGAGCCGGAGCAGCAGCCTGCCCAGCGTGGACTTGCCGCAGCCGGATTCGCCCACCACGCACAGCGTTTCGCCCTTTACGATGTCAAAGGTGACGTCCGACACCGCGTGCACCACGCCGCGCTTGACCGGAAATTCCTTCACCAGATGTTCGGCCCGAAGCAGCACTTCCATCACACGCCGCCCTCCTTTTCGAACAGGAAGCAGCGCGCCTTGTGGCCGCCGCCCAGGTCGTAAAGGGGTGGCGCTTCGCGCTTGCAGCGGTCGCAGGCCCGATCGCAGCGGGGGGAGAAGCGGCAGCCATTGGGCATGTGGGCCAGCGAGGGCACCATGCCCCGAATGTTGTACAGCCTCCCCTGATCCTCGCGGATGCGGGGCAGCGACTTCATCAGGCCCACGGTGTAGGGGTGGGCGGGGCTTTTGAACAGCGTGTACACATCCGCCTGCTCCACCACCTGCCCGGCGTACATCACGTACACCCGATCGCAGATCTCGGCCACGACGCCCAGGTTGTGGGTGATCATCAGGATGGACGCGCCCTGGTCCTGCTGCAGCGCGCGCATGAGCCGCAGGATCTGCGCCTCGATGGTCACGTCCAGCGCGGTGGTGGGCTCGTCCGCGATCAGAAGGTCGGGTGAGCAGACCATCGCCATGCCGATCATGACCCTTTGACGCAAACCGCCGGACAATTGATGCGGGTACTGGCCGTAGCGCCGTTCGGGCTCGGGGATGCCGACTTTCTGGAAGATGTCGATCACGCGGGCTTTGGCCTCGGCGTGGGACACCTTCTGGTGCAAGAGGATCGCCTCCCGCACCTGATGCCCCACCGTCTTCACCGGGTTCAGGGAGGTCATCGGTTCCTGGAAGATCATCGAAATCCGGTCGCCGGTGATCTTCAGCATCTTCGAATGGGGCAGCTTTGCCAGGTCCTCGCCCATAAAGTCGATCTTCCCGGCGGTGACCTTCGCCATGTCGGGCAGCAAGCTCATGATGCTCATCGCGGTCATGCTCTTGCCGCAGCCGGATTCGCCCACCAGGCCCACCGTCTCGCCTTTTCCGATTTCGAGGTGCACGTCGTCCACCGCGTTGCCAAAGCCCCCGTGCATGCGGAAGGTGGTGACCAGCCCTTCAACCGAGAGCAGCGGCTCAACTTTTTTCAGTTCCATTGTACCGCCCTCCCGTCAGGTTTTCAAGTAGGGATCCATCGCGTCGCGCAGGCCGTCACCCAGGAAATTGAACGCCAGCGTGATCAGAAGGATCGCGATGCCCGGCGCCAGCACCAGCCAGGGGCACTGGTAGGCGAATTTTTTGCCCTGGGAGATCATCAGGCCCCAGCTGGCGGTGGGCGGCTGCGCGCCCACGCCCAGGAAGCTCAGGCTGGATTCCGACAGGATCGCGGCCGGGATGTCCAGCGTGAACAGCACGATCAGGCTGGGCACGCAGTTGGGCAGGATGTGGCGGAACATGATCTTGAACCGCTTGACGCCCATCGAGCGCGCCGCCTCGATGAATTCCTTTTCCTTGAGCGCCAGCGTCTGCGCCCGGACCACGCGGGCGGTGCCCGCCCAGTTTATGATCGATAAAGCGATGAAAAGGTTCAATAATGTCGCGCCTAAGATGTACAT
>JAEVZE010000360.1 GCA_023392395.1 Bacillota bacterium | reverse complement strand
TGACCCGCGCCGCGTCGGTCAACAGCTTCAGTGAGGACCTCAAAACCCAGATCGTCTCCTACCCCATCGCGCTGATGATCGCGGGCGGTGTGCTGGTCTCGATGTCGGTGATCCCGGGCTTCCCGTTGCTTGTGCTGCTGCTGGTGGGCGGCGGGCTGATCGCAGGTGCCGTGGTGCTCAACCGCCGCCGCACGCCCGAATCCGCCCAACCCAAACAGCCCTCCGGGCCCCTCCCGGTCAACGAGACGGAGTTCTACCGCAACACCGAAAACATCTACTCGCTCCTCAGCGTCGAGCCCATCGAAGTGGAGGTGGGCTACAGCTTGATCCCACTGGTGGACGAGGCCCGGGGCGGCAACTTCATCAACCGCGTCGTGATGCTGAGGCGGCAGTTCGCCGAGGAGATGGGCATGGTGGTGCCCGCGGTCACGCTGCGCGACAACGCCGAACTGGGCGTGAACGAGTACGTGATCAAGCTCAAGGGCGAAGCCATCGCCGGCGGCGAGGTGCTGGCCGACCACTTCCTGGCCATGAACCCCATCGATGGCGCGCAGGAGATCGAGGGCATTGACACGCTGGAACCCGCCTTCAAGATCCGCGCCAAGTGGATCACCTCCGACATGCGGGAAATGGCTCAGATGAGCGGATACACCGTCATCGACCCTTTGTCGGTCATCGTGACCCATTTGTCCGAGAACATCAAGAAGAACGCCCATGAGCTGTTCGGCCGCAAGGAGCTGATCCTGCTGCTGGACAACCTGAGAAATTCCAACAAGGAACTGGTGGATGACCTGGTGCCCGGCATCGTCCCCCACCTGGACCTGCAGAAGGTGCTGTGCAATCTTTTGGCCGAACAGGTGCCCATCCGGGACCTGCAGACCATCCTGGAGACGCTGGGCGAGTACGCGCCCAACGTGAAGGACACGGACCTGCTCACCGAGTACGTGCGTCAGGCGCTCAAGCGCACGATCACGCGCCGGTTCGCCCAGGATGGCAGCCTGAAGGTGGTCACGCTGAACCCCGAGATCGAAAACCTGATCATGGGCGGCGTGCGCAAGACCGCCGGAAACTCCTACGTGTCGCTGGAGCCGTCAGTCATGCAGAACATCGTAAATTCCCACATGGAGCAGGAGAACCGGCTGAAGGATCAGCTGAGCGACGTGGTGGTTTTGACCTCGCCGGTCGTCCGCTGCTACTACCGAAAGCTGATCGAACAGTTCTCGTCGGAGGCGGTGGTCCTGTCCTTCAACGAGATCATGAACGACGTGAACATTCAGGCGCTAGGAACCATCTCGATCTAATGACGCCCAGGATTGCTAGGACGGTACAAACATGAATCAGCAAACGAAGGGCCCAACCACGAAAATTGCCGAGCAGACCTGGCTTCGCTATGCCAAAAACAAAGACTTAGGCCTTCGCAACGAGATCCTGATGGCCTACCTCCCCATCGTCACCTTCAGTCTGAAGAAGGCGCAGAACTTCATCAGAAACCGGGCGGACGCGGAGGACATGGCCAGCCAGGGCGTGCTGGAATTGATCAACTGCATCGACCGCTACGACGTGGAGCGGGGTGTGCAGTTCGATTCCTACGCCTCGATCCGGGTGCGCGGCGCGATCATCGACTACATCCGCAAGAAGGACTGGGTCTCCCGGGACATCCGCAAGAAGATCAAGCAGGTCAACCAGACCTCAGACGAACTGCAGATCGAACTGGGGCGCTTCCCCGAGGAAACGGAACTGGCCGAGCGGATGGGCATCACCGAGGCGGACCTGAACAAGATCCGGTCGGACGAGCTCAACTACAACGTGGTGTCCTTCGAAGAAACCCTGTACAATACCGGCATGACGCTGATGGATGTCACCGAGGACCAGGACGCCCAGTCCCCTGAGCACGCCCTGATGGAGCGCGATTTCAAGCAGCAGATCGCCAAGTATATCGACGAACTCGACGAGAAGGAGCGCACCGTCATCTCGCTGTACTACTACGAGGAGCTCAAGCTCAAGGAAATCGCGTTTGTCCTGAACCTAACGGTGTCCCGGGTGTCGCAGATCCACTCCAAGGCGCTTTCAAGGCTCCGCGCACGCATCGCGGAATACATGGCCGACTAGATGAAACCACAAGAGAGCGAGGCACACCATGAACAACGCAATCTATTCCGCCACTACCGGCATGCTCAACCGAAGCCGCGCGCTGGACGTGACTGCCTCGAACCTGGCCAACGCCAACACCTCCGGCTACAAGCGGGACAGGCTGATCACCGCCTCCTTCGGCGAGCAGATCGCCTACCGGCTGGAGGCGGACGGCAGCCGGACGGTGATCGGCAGCGACAACCACGGCGCCATTGCGGAAGAGGTGTTCACCGACTACAGCCAGGGCGTGGTGGACAACACCGGCCGCGGGCTGGACTTCGCCATCATTGGCGACGGCTTTTTCAGCATCGAAACCGCGGGCGGCCAGCAGGCTTCCACCCGCGACGGCAGCTTTCAGGTGGACGGCGAGGGCTACCTGCGCACCGCCACCGGCGGCTACGTGCTGGGGCAGGGCGGCCGCATCCAGGTGGACGCGGGCGTGGTGGCCATCGACAGTAATGGCGTCGTGACCAGCGACGGCCAGACCGTGGACACGCTGGCCATCCTGGTGCCGGACCCCGAAAACAACAACCAGACCAAGCAGTCCCAGAACGCCTTGTCCCAGCCGACCGGCCAGGGCACGTTTACCGGAAGGATCGCAACCGGCAAGCTGGAGCGCTCCAACGTGGACGTTGGCGAGGAGATGGCGGCCATGATGGCGGCCTCCAGGGCCTTCCAGACCTGCGCTCAGGCGGTCAAGATCCTGGACGCCATCAGCCAGAAGACGGTCAACGAAATCGGGCGGGCGTAAACAAGGTTGGGCGGCGTTCGGATGTCGCCGGGAACGATCCAAGCTCTGATGTGGTGCCCGCGCCGGTAAGGCGGCGCGGCAAGCGAATAGCGGAGGGGATGCGCATTGATCAACGGGTTTTTCGCGGCCAAGTCGGGCCTGAGAAGCTATCAATTCAGCCTGGACGTGACCGCCAACAACATCGCCAACGTGGACACCGTGGGCTACCAGGCCAAGACCGCCAACTTCTCCGACCTGATCTACACCCGCACCCAGGGGCTTGACGTGGTGGCGGGCAACGGCAGTCGGGTGTACTCCACCTCCGCCGTCGTGGAGCAGGGCTCCTACCAGCCGGGCGATTCGCTGAGCGCGATGGTCGAGGGCCGGGGCTACTTCGCCATCCAGAACCCCGCGGAGAACGCCGACGTCCCCGCCCTCTACATGCGCTCCGGCGCCTTCCAGCTGACCAGCGAAAATGGCGCCGCCTACCTGACCGCGCCGGGCGGCGGGTACGTACTCGATCAGGGCGGCCAGCGCATCCAGGTCCAGAACGGGGACATCACAGCGGCTTTCGCCCAGGTGGCGCTCTACTCCTTCCCCAACCCGGGCGGCCTCACCGCGATGGGCGGCGGACGCTATGCGCCCAATGAAGTGTCCGGCGAGCCCGCTCAGGACGTGCTCTCCCGCCTGGTGCAGGGCGGCGTGGAGGGCTCCAACGTGGACATGTCCACCGAAATCGCGCACATGATGGTGGCCCAGCGGGGCTTCCAGCTGAACGCCAGGATGCTGCAGACCATCGACGAAATCGAGCAGACCGCAAATGGCCTGAGAGGTTGAGAAATTCGCTACTATAAGGGTTTCCACGCTAAACTTCCTCGGGATTCATACGATATATAGAGCAGGTGATGGACGATGAAAATAAATCCTTCTCAGATTGATAAGCTCTACAATGCCCTGGCTGCGGAAAGCGCCTCGTCGACTTCCAAGGATGCCGACAAGCAGCAGGCCGCCATCGGCAGCAAGGACAGTCTGACTCTTTCCGAAGCGGCGAAGAACCGCTCGGAGATTGCCAGCGCGGTGAACCTGGTGGTCACGGAGGCCTCCAAGAACACCTCAGCAGAGCGGCTGCTTCGCTTCAAGAGCGAGATCCAGAACGGGACCTACCGTGTTCCCTCCGATGCCATCGCGGAAGCGATGATGGGCAACATCGTCAGCGGGGACTAGGCCATGAACGACATGCTCTCCTTAAAGCAGATCCTGGAGGCGCAGCGCGCCACTTACCAGAAGATGCTGGACATGGAGGAAGAGAAGTCGGAGGCGCTGATCAAAGGCGACACTGGGGCGCTCACCAAGGTCATGAGCGCGCAGCAGGCGCTGATGGTGCAGGCCAGGGGCTTGGAGGACAGACGCATCGAACTTTGCAGCGGAATGGAATTTAAGACGCTCAAGGCGCTGGTGGAGTCTAGCCCCGAATGCCGCGAGGCTTTGGAACCGGTGTTCCAGGACCTCGCGCAGACGGTGACCACCCTCAAGAGGAAAAACACAAGGAACCGCAAGCTCTTGGAGACCAGGCTATCAACCATCCGCTTTATGAACGAGCGGCTGGGGCTGACCCCCAACACCTACGCCAAAAGCGTACAGGTCAAAGCATAGCTTTCGATGAGAGGGATCCATGCGATCAACATTTTATGGATTTGAAGCCGCACGGAGCGGGCTGACGGCGGCGCAGGCGGGCTTGGACACGACGGGCAACAACATTGCCAACATGTCCACGGAAGGCTACTCCCGCCAGGTGGTCGATCAGACCGCCGCCTACCTGGGTTCCGTCAGCGACAAGATCGCGCCCACCACGCTGCAATCCGGCGGCATGGGCGTGACAGTGAACGGCATCAAACAGATTCGCAGCCAGTTCCTGGACCTCAGGTACCGGGACGCCAACGCGGAGAACAGCGCCAACTCAAAGATGTTTTCCATCCTGACCGACATCGAAAACAACTTCGATGAAACCCAAAACAACGGTCTGGGCGTCATGCTGGACGACTTCACCAAGCAACTGCAGGTATTGTCGCTAAACGCCGGCGAAGTGGAATATTCCAGTCTCGCCCGCTCCAGCGCCCAAAAGGTCGCTCAAACGCTCAACCAGTACACCGCACAGCTGGCCGCCATCCGCAAGCAGACGGTGGACGAGATGGGGATCAACGTCAAAGACGCGAACAACCTTCTGGAAAAGATCGACACCATCAACCACTCCATCCAGATCGCGACGCTGCAGGGCAACGAAACAAACGCGCTCAACGACACCCGGAGCAAGTACCTGGACAAATTATCCCAGTACATGAACATCACGGTGGCCTCCAACGCCGACGGCTCGGTGAGCGTCTCCTCCGGCAGCACGACCCTTCTGGATGCCCAGGCGGGCACGATGGCCACCCTCTCGCTGGACGACGCCGCCTCCGGGATGCGCCTTCTGGCCGATGGGGACCAGATGGATCCGACAGGCGGATCGCTGTTCGGTTCAATGCAGGTTTTGAACGGCAAGGGCGGTTTCGCGGGCGCCGGCGAGAACAGCTTTCGCGGCATCCCCTATTATCAGGCCTCGCTGGACGCGCTGGCAAACACCCTGAGCTCCACCTTCAACAGCCTCAACGGCACGGGCAAGCCCCTCTTCACCGGCAGCGGCGCTCAGGACATCGCGATCTCCAGCCAGTGGCTTGCGAACCCGAACTACATCACCGCCACCCAGGACGCGGACGGCGCAAAGGGCAAGAACGACAACATCCTGCGCATGGTCGCCGCAATGGACGAAGACCGGGCGATCACCTCCGATTTCACCGGCAGCTTCGGTGGCTACATCCTCTCGGTCGTGGGCGACGCGGCCATCGATGTGGGCCGCTCCAAGGACATCTCCGAGACCAGCGACATGGTGTTCCGTTCGGTGGACAACCAGCGCGAATCCACGATGGGCGTATCGCTGAACGAAGAGACGGCAAACCTGATCAAGTACCAGAAGGCGTTCGCCGCCTCCGCCCGAGTGATGACGGCGCTGGACGAAGCGCTGGACACCATCATCAACCGGATGGGCACCGTGGGACGTTAAGGATGGGAGGTGACGAGGGATGCGCCTGACGGACAACATGATCACCGGCAACTACCTGAAGAGCCTCAACCGAAACATGCAGGATCTGAGCGACCTCAACATCAAGGTCGCCGCCGGTCGCAAATATATGAAGATGTCGGAAGATCCCGCGTCCGCCGTCAAAGCTTTCGACGTCCGCAAGGACCTGACCCGGATCGATCTGTACACCAGCACCCTGAACGACAGCCAGGCGCTTCTGGACGAGGCGGAAACCTCGCTCTCGTCCATCAGCGAAACGGCCTCAAACGCGCTCACGCAGATCACGCAAGGCACCAACGGCTCGTTGAGCGAGGCAGACCGCCAGGCGGTCGCAAACACCTTGCGCTCTTTCCAGCAGATGGTTCTGGGCGCGGCCAACGTCAAAGCGTCGGACCGGTTCGTGTTTGGCGGCGCGGGCTTTGGCTCCACCCCCTTCACGCTGGATGCCTCGGGCAACCTGCTCTACAACGGCGAGAACGTGGACACCGGCACCTTTTCCGCAGAACACCGCTACGTGGACATCGGCATCGGCCTTACGGTTTCCTCGGGCGGCGCGGTGTCGTCCCAGACGGCGCTGGACGTGGCCTACTCCGGAGCGGATCTGCTGGGTACCGGTGTGGATGCAAATGGCCTCCCCAACAACCTCTACAATCTGCTTGGCGATATCGCGGACAAGATCGAATCCGGCGACCTGACCAACCTCAAGCCCTACACCGACAAGCTGGAAGACCGCTCGGACGAAATCCGGATGCAGTACGTGGCCATCGGCGAAAAGTCCAACTACATCTCGTTCTTTACCGACAGACTGGCCAGCGAGAAGATCACCTCGATCGCAAAGCAAACCGACCTTGAGGGGCTGTCCATCGAAGAGGGCGCAATCATGTTTGCGGAACAGGAGAACATGTACAATGCGTGCCTTCAGATGGGTACCAAGATCCTGCAACCCTCGCTCCTTGATTATCTCAGCACATAATGGAGGCTTCATTCCGCAGGTGAGGAAATATGGAAATTGAGAAGCTTCGTCTACGATATGAGATAACAAACGCGCATTTGCTCTACGAGGTCACGCCGGCCAAGATGAACATCACCGTCAAGCACGGGCAAATGGACATCAAGCACGAGCCTCTGAAGCTCACCATCGACAACCAGGGCTTCTTCGACTCGGTCGGCATCAAGTCCGACACTCCGCAGGCAAAAGAGCAGGCGCAAAAAGGAAAGACGGCTCTAGACGCCGCCGGTAGATACACGCGCGAAAAAATCGCCACATTGAACCCAACCACGATGAATTCGACCGAGCCCGCAGCAGCGCAGAAAACCGAGAGCGCGTCGCCCGGCCAGTCAGCCACCTCCGAGAACAAACAAAAATTGACCTGGAGCGGCGGCAAGGTCACCATCAAGGCAGAACAGGATCAGGTCAGCGTCGACTGGGAACCCCGGAGCGTCGACGTCACCTACGTCCCCTATTCGGTGGAATTCTACATCGAAAAATGGTAACAGCGGGAAAGCGCGACGGAGGCTAAAGCATGCTGATTGAGACCAGGGATTTTGGTCCCGTGGAAATTCAGGAGGACGAGGTCGTTCAGTTTCCCGATGGAATTTACGGATTTGACGACAGCAGGCGGTTCGCACTCTTGGACACCGGCTCCAACGCGGGCATGATGCACCTGCAGTGCGTGGACTCCCCCACCC
>JAEVZE010000288.1 GCA_023392395.1 Bacillota bacterium | reverse complement strand
TTCAGGGCATTGGACTCCTCCACCACCGCGGTGATGTACTGGGCGGTCAGAAGCGGATCGGTGCCCATGGAGCGGCTGTAGATGAAGTCTTTCTTGCTCACCGGTACGTCCGCCACCGGCGCGAGGTTCAGGTTGATGCCCATGGAGGTGAGGAGTTCCGCCTTCTCGCGGGCATCCGCCCGGACGGCGTCCATGCCGCCATCATTGTAGAGGGTCTGCGGCGAGGGGAACCTCTTTTTGCGGTAGGCCTTGTAGCTGCTGATCCGGGTGACGATGCCGCCTTCCTCATCGACCGCGAACAGCATGGGGATCTGGCTGGCCTCCTGGCACTGCTCGATGCCCTTCAGAACCTTTTGGGGATTGCTGCTTTTAAAGTGGTTGGCGTACATCACGTACCCGCCCAGCGCGTACTTTTTCGCGGCCTTTACCGCGGTGTCCAGGCTGGCCGGGCGGGTGACGAGGAACAACTGCCCCACCTTTTGCTCCAGCGTCATGCCTTGGAGGATGCCCTCCACCGGATCGGTTTCAGCCAACGCGCCGATCTGTGCCGTAAACGTGAGAAAAATCAAAAATGCCGCGAGCGCCGCGCGCCAATGCCTGAACATGGAATTCCTCCTTTGTTCTGCGCCCGAATATCGGGGCATCAAGGGATATTATAGGTTTCAGACCGTACAAAGTCAACCAAACAAAGGGGCTGTCTCAAAGGGAAAACCTTCCCAAATGAGACAGCCCCAGATTGCTCGCATACTTCTCGTGCTTTCAAATCGTTCCCGGCGACCTAAAGCGCCGGGAACGTGTTTCATCCACCAACGTGCGCGCTGGTGGATGAAACATACCTTCAGTCAGGGAGCCGCCCGGAAATTCCGCAGAATTTCAGGCTCACGCTGGCCTTCCCATGCGGTGAAAAGCCGCCCGGCGGATTTTCACCGCCATCAGATGAGTCCCAGCTGCTGCTTCCACTCAAGGATGCGCCGGACGGATACGTCGATGCGCGACTCCTTGATCCGCCCGCTCTTGACCGCCTTCAAAACCGCGGCAATGCCGGTCTTAAAGTCGGAGGAGATCAGCATGTCGTTGCCCGCCTGGACCGCCATCACCGACGCCTCCGCCTGCCCGTAGGCTTCCGTGATCGCGCCCATCGCCAGGTCGTCGGTCATCACGACGCCGTTAAAGCCCAGGTCGTCTCGAATCAACTTGTGCACGCTCAGCGACAGCGAGGCGGGGCGCTTACTGTCAAAGGCCTTTACGATGTTATGGCTGACCAGAATCGCCGGCGCGCCCGCCTGAATGCCCGCCTTGAAGGGCAGAAGGTCCCGCTTTTCAAACGTCGAGCGCGGCCGCGAATCGACCTCGATGCCGGTGTGGGTGTCACCGTTGTCGCCGTAGCCGGGGAAGTGCTTGAGCACAGCCCCTAGCCCTGCCTTGTTGCTCTCCTTGACCACCGTGGACACGTACTGGCTCGTCAGTTTGGGATCGGTGCCGAAGGAGCGGCCGTAGATGAACGATTTCGAACTCGTGGGCACGTCCGCCACCGGCGCGAGGTTCACGTTGACGCCCAGGGACTTGAGAAGCTTCGCCTTTTCCCGGACGTCTGAGCGGATCGCTTCCGCGCCGCCCGCCTTGTAGAGCGCCTGCGGCGACAGGAATTTGCTGTCCCTGAACGCCTTGTACCGGCTGATCCGGGTGACGGAGCCGCCCTCCTCGTCGACCGTGATCAGCATCGGGATCTTGCTGGCTTTCTGGTAGCCCTGGATGGTCTTTTTCACGCTCGCGGGCGTTCCATTCTCAAAATCCCTTGCAAACAGCACATAGCCGCCCAGTTGATAGGTTTTTGCCGACGCCAGACCATCCGTGGGACAGTCGGCCAGAAACAACTGACCGACCTTCTCCAAAAGTGTCATCTCTTTCAGCATCTGATCAATTTTGCTGGTCTTTGCCGACACCGGGACCGCGCTGGACAGTATGAGGCAAAGCGCCAGCACCAGGCACAGCGCGGACCGTTTCATGATGCGCATGGTTCTCCTCCTTTTGGCAAATACGCACACATTGCACGCTTTGTTTCATGCAATCATTATAAATTGCTGGAGCGTGTACTGTCAACCGGCCGATTCTTCCAGAGCACATTACGCCCACTGCACGCACCCAGAAGCACTCGCGAACCGATCCTGCCGCCTCCCCTTTATTCCTCTCATTCGTTCCCGGCGACCTCAAGCGCCGGGAACGTGTTTCACCTGCCAGTGCGCACACTGGCAGGTGAAATAACACCTTCTGTCAGCGAGCCGCCCGGGAATTCGTAAGAATTTCAGACTCGCGCAGTTCTTCTTCCTTTGCGTGGAAAAGCCGCACGGCGGATTTTCCACGCCTCATTGACAATAAGTTGGAAAATGATTACACTGAACCGGGGGAAATCCAGTGAGGCGTAAAGGGGGGCTTTCCATGTTCAAGAAGTCACCGGTCGTCACCATCGTCGCCATCGGCATTGGCGCGGCGCTGTTCTTTGTGCTGGCCCGATTCGTCGCCATTCCCAGCCCGGTACCCAACACCAACATCTCGATCCAGTACGCGCTTTTGGGCTTCATGGCGGTTCTGTTCGGGCCGGTGGCGGGCCTGGCCATCGGGTTCATCGGCCACATGCTCGCAGACATGTCCTTCGGCTGGGGCATCTGGTGGAGCTGGGTGATCACCTCGGGCGTGGCGGGCTTTTTGATGGGTTTTGCCGGCCAGAAGGCCGATCTGACCCAGGGCTCGTTTGGCAAGAGCGCAATTCTCAAGTTCAACCTGTGGCAGATCATCGCCCACGCGATCTCCTGGATCGTGGTGGCGCCGCTTCTGGACATCCTGATCTACGCCGAACCCGCCAGCAAGGTGTTCACGCAGGGCGTGTGGGCAGGCGTTGCCAACATCGTCACCACCGGCATCGTGGGCACGCTGCTGCTCGTCGGCTACGCCGCCGCGCGCCCGGCCAAGGGCAGCCTGACCAAGGAGCAGTAACACTTTGGCGTTGGAAATCCGCTTCGCGGCTTTTCAACGCATAGGAAGATATCAGGGGGCCGCCATCCGGCCCCCTTTCACTACGGAGGAAGCACTGTGAGCCGTCCGGTCATCGAGTTCGATCACTTCAGCTTTCAATACGACGCGCAGGCGGAGCCGACGCTCCGGGATGTATGCCTGACCCTCTACGAGGGCGAAAAGGTGCTCATCGCGGGGCCCTCGGGCTGCGGCAAGTCCACGCTGGCCCACTGCCTGAACGGGCTGATCCCCTTCGCATACCCGGGCAAGGCGACCGGCTCTTTGAAAGTAGAGGGCCACGAAACACGCGGCATGAGCGTGTTTGAGCTGTCGAAGATCGTGGGCACGGTGCTGCAGGATTCGGACGGCCAGTTCATCGGCCTGACGGTGGCGGAGGACATCGCCTTCGCGCTGGAAAACGACGTGACGCCCGTGGGCGAAATGCGGCGGCGCGTTCGGGAAGCGGCGGAACTGGTGGACGTTCAGGGTCACCTGGCCCACGCGCCCCACGAACTGTCCGGCGGACAGAAGCAGCGGGTGAGCCTCGCGGGCGTGATGGTGGACGATGTGGACATCCTGCTGTTTGACGAACCGCTGGCCAACCTCGACCCGGCCACCGGCCGCCAGGCGGTGGAGTTGGTCGACAACATCCATCAGCGCACGGGCGCGACGGTGGTCATGATCGAGCACCGGCTTGAGGACGCGCTGATGCGCCCGATGGACCGGGTGATCCTGCTGGACGAGGGCAGGGTCGTGTGCGATCTAAAGCCGGACGACCTAATGTGCGGCGATCTGCTGCAGAAAATCGGCCTGCGGGAGCCGCTGTACGTGACGGCGCTCAAATACGCGGGGCTGACCATCCACCCCGGGATGCGCGCGGGCTCCATCGGCACGCTGACGTTGACCGATTTGGAAGCGGAGGCCATGCGGCGCTGGTTTCAGGGCGCGCCGGAAGCGCCGAAAGGGCCAACCCTCGAGCCGCTGCTGGAAACGGTGGCCCTGAGCTTCCGCTATTTTAGCGGCCTGAAAGCGCTTGAAAACGTCAGCCTGACCGTGGGTTCGGGCGAGATGATGGCCATCGTCGGCTGCAACGGCGCGGGCAAGTCCACCTTCGCAAAGCTTCTGTGCGGGTTTGAAAAGCCGGGGAGCGGCGTCATCCGGCTGCACGGGCGGGACATCGCGGGCGACAGCGTGAAAAAACGGGCCGACCACATCGGCTACGTGATGCAAAACCCCAACCAGATGATCTCCCACGCGATGATCCGGGACGAGGTGGCCTCGGGCCTGATCGCCCGGGGCATGGAGGCCAAGGAGGTCGCCCGCCGGGTGGAGGAGGCGCTGACCATCTGCGGGCTGCACCCGTTTCGCTCCTGGCCGGTGTCGGCGCTGTCCTACGGGCAGAAAAAGCGGATGACCATCGCGTCCATCCTGGCGCTGGAGCCGGAGATATTGATTCTGGATGAGCCCACCGCCGGGCAGGACTTCCGCAACTACACCCGCATTATGGAATTCCTGCGCAACCTGAACGCGCGGGGCATTGCCATCGTGATGATCACCCACGACATGCACCTGATGCTGGAGTACTGTCCGAGGGCGGCGGTGTTCGCGGGCGGCCGCCTGATCGCGGACGACACCGGCGCGGCCGTTTTGACCAGCCCGGAGACCGTGCGCGCGGCCAGCCTGAAGGAGACTTCGCTGTACGCCCTTTCGCTTTTGTGCGGCATTCCGGACGCGCGCGCGTTTGCGCAGCGGTTCATCGACCACGACCGGGAGGTGCGCGCGTGATCAACCTGTTCAACTACATCGACAGGCCCTCGATGGTCCACCGGCTGACCGGCGCGACCAAGCTCGTGTGCCTTTTGTTGTGGTCGTTCGCCGCAATGAGCTCGTTTGATCCGAGGCTGCTGGCGGTGCTCGCGGCCGCGTCGGTGGCTCTGTTCCGGCTGTCCCGTATCCGCCTTTCAGACGTGAAGTTCATGCTGGGCATCACGTTCTGGTTCATGGTGCTCAACAACGTCCTGATCTTTCTGTTCGCGCCGGAGCACGGCGTATCGCTCTACGGCTCGCGGCATGTGCTTCTTGCGCTGCCGCTGGGCTACAATGTGACGGCGGAGCAGCTGTTCTACCAGCTGAACGTGGTGCTCAAGTACTTTGCCACCATCCCGGTGGTGCTGCTGTTTGTGTGCACCACCCAGCCCAGCGAGTTCGCCGCCTCGCTCAACAAGATCGGCCTGAGCTACAGGGTGTCCTACTCGGTGGCGCTGGCGCTCCGGTACATCCCGGATATCGAACGCGAATACCACGACATCGCGCTATGCCACCAGGCCCGCGGCATCGAAATGGGCCGGGGCGTTCCGGTGATCCAGCGGATCAAAAACGCCTCGGCCATCCTGTTTCCGTTGATCCTCTCCAGCATGGATCGGATTGAAGTGATCGCAAACGCGATGGAGCTGCGCGGCTTTGGCAAAAACAAAAAGCGCAGCTGGTACAGCGCCCGGCCGTTTGCCCGCGGGGACTACGCGGCGCTTGCGCTGTCCACGCTGCTTTTGATCGCGTCGGTTGCGCTGACCGTCTTGAACGGAAGCCGTTTTTACAACCCTTTCTAGTCTTGGCGCCCAAAATCCGCCACGCGTCTTTTGGGCGCGAAATAGGAAAACTGCGCGAGCCTGAAATTCTCCGGAATTTCCGGGCGGCTCGCTGACGGAAGGAAATGTTTCCTCCGTAAGTAGTGCGCACTGATTCTGGAAACGCGCTCCCGGCGCGCGGGTCGCCGGGAACGATCCGAAAGTACGAATGGATCCGTCAAGGACCTGGATTTCGGGAAATCAGCCGAACCTGTTCGGCCAGTTCCAGGTACTGCTGGTTGAGCGCCTCGGGGTTGTCGCCCTTCTTGGGCTTTGAGAGCCGCGCGGCCAGTTCCGCCATGCGCATTTCCAGGATCATCTTATCGGGCGAAGGCCCCGCGGGGCGCTCCATTCTGGCGCTCCACTCT
>JAEVZE010000256.1 GCA_023392395.1 Bacillota bacterium | reverse complement strand
GCCACGCGCTCCGCGCCCAAGGCCTCCGCGATCTCCTCGCATTCCGCGACGCCGCGCGGGTCGGTGTAGAGCATCAGATCCATCAGCGGCTCGTCGTTTCCGTCCAGCACCGCGAAGCTCTCGCCGAAGGAACTGACGCCCATGCCCTCTATGTCCGGGACGGCGCGGGCCGCCTCGGAAATCAACTCCCGAATCGCCTGTCAGATGGCCCTGGGGTCCACCTCGTGCTCCGATTGGGAGCGGGAGGCCGGATACTCCCGATAGGCGTGAAAGCGCGCGCCATTCTGGTCATAGACCGCAATTTTGCTGCCGGTGGTGCCAATGTCAATGCCCGCAATGGACATGGAAAACCCTCCTTGAGGCTACTGCGGGGCTCTGCCCCGCGCCCCGCCCGGAGGCATGATGCCCCCGGGACTCCCCACAAAAAATGCCCTTGCGGGCATTTGGATTTGGGATTGTTATAAGATAACCGTTTCGTACTTCAGGTACGTCTTGAACGCTTCCTCGACGGCCGTCACCACGTGGCCCTCGGTCAGGGTGGTGTGGTGGCGGAAGCCGTTCTTGCCCATGTAGATCAGCTTCTTCTGCAGATCATCGATCCGAGCTACGCCCGCGCAGCCGAAGTATTCCTTCTCCACCAGATCGTCCGTGATCTCGCCCGCGCCGGCGTAAGTCCAAATCTTGCCGTCCATGGTGGCGGCGGAGGCGTAGGTGATGGGCATGGCCTTGATGCGGCCCTCGTTGACGCCCCAGCCCTGGTCCGGGTGGGTGCCCTTGGCGAACATCTTGTGCACCGCGATGGTGCCCGGCGCGGTCATCAGGGCCTTCGCCACCGGGCCGCAGTGGAACAGGATGCACTTGTCCGGATCGTCGCCGTAGTTGTTGTTCCAGTCGAGGCAGGCGGCGGGCGCGCCGGAGGCGGATTCCAGCGCGCGCATGGTGACCACGTTGGCCACGTCCATCTCGCAGGAGGCGGCGATGCCCGCGTCGTGGAGCATGCCCAGGAGCGCGCAGGGCGCGACGCCCAGCTGCTGGTGCATCTCGTTCCAGCAGCGGATGGAGACGGTGTCAAACTTGTACTCGCGGATCATATCCTCAATGGCGACGGCCATGCGGGCGATGGTGTCAAACCGCTCGGCCGGGGCCTTTGAGAAGTCCGCGTAGGAGCGCAGCTCGTTTTTCTTGTCGGCCAGCTCGCCGCGGCCTTCCTTCATGCCCTTGATGCGGGCGAACAGCTCCGAAAGGTCGTGGGATTCGACGGTGATGCCGTACTTTTCCAGCGCCAGCTCATCGCAGCGGACGGTCTTGAACGCGGTGGTACGGGCGCCGATGCCACCGATCACGTACCTGCGGCAGCGCTTGACCACATTGCAAACCGCCGCGAAGTCGCGGAGGTTCTGGGCGAAGGCATCCGACAGCGGGTGCGCGACGTGGGGCGCAAACACCGTGTAGCGGATGCCGTACTGGTTGAACATGTCCTCGATGGAGAACTTGCCGCAGAAGGAGTCCCGGCGGCTCTCAAAGTCCATCTTGCCGATCTCGTCCGGATAGGCCTGGATGAAGATCGGGACGTTCGCGTCCCTCAGCGCCGGTACCGCGCCGTTCTCGTCGCCGAAGTTGGGCAGGCACAGGATCACGCCGTCGAACTGCCCTTCGTGCTCCTTGAGGAACCGGGCGTACATGCGGCCCTCGTCCGCGGTCTCGATGGCGCCGTTTTTCGTGAGCGACGGGTCCATCGCGATCCAGCCGTGGCCCGCATTTTCCACAGCCTGAGTCAAATCAGCCCGCGCGCCGGCAATCAGCGTCTCCGGGAAGAATCCGCGGTTGGCAAAGTAGAGAGCGAACACCATTTTGTCCATGGTTACATCCCTTTCTTTTATCGATAACGTTAATATCTTAGGCGATTATATACCGCACTGCACAAAATGTCAAGGATTACGCGTCCGGTTTTTGCAGATCGATTTCATACCGCCGCCCGGGCATGCGCACGCCGGAATCCCGGAACGCCTTGCCCACGCGCTCGTTGATGTCGTAGAACATGTTCCAGTAATCGGCGGTGGCGACCCAGGCCCTCACCACGTACTGCACGCCACCCTCCGTGTAGCCGCCCACGCGGACCAGCGGCGCGGGGTCCTGCAGCACGCGCGCATCGTCCAGCGCGCCCAGGATCAGCGCCTTGACCGCCTCGGGGTCGTTCTCGGGCGTGGCGGAAAAAGTCATGTCCAGGCGGCGCTTGCGGGTCCGGGTGTAGTTGATGATCTGGCCGGAGGACAGCGCGCCGTTTGGCAGGAACACGATCTTGTCGTCAAAGGTGGCGATCTGGGTGTAGATCAGCCCCACGTCCAGCACCGTGCCCTCCGAGCCGCCGGTAGAGATGTAATCCCCGACGATGAAGGGCTTGGTGGCCAGCACCAGAATGCCGCCCATCAGGTTCATCAGCGTGTTCTGTACTGAAAGCGAAACGGCCAGGCCCACCACGCCCAACAGCGCCACCAGCGACGTGATCGGGATGCCCAACGCGCTGGCGGCCAGCAGCACCACGATAACGAAGAGCACGACCTTGATCGTGGATTTGAGAAAAGTGAACAGCGAGCGCTCAACGCGCGCACGCGTGAGCGCCCGGTCCGCAAATTTTTCGATCAGCCGCACGGCAAGCCAGCCCGCCACGACGATGATCAAGACATTGAACAGGCTGTCCACCGTCAATGGGCCGATGGGGGTCGCCAGGAACTTGTTGAACTGCTCGAGCATCCGCGCCTCCCATTTTACAGCGCCTGAAACGCCTCCCCGGCGATCTCGATGGTCTCGGCGATGTCCTCGTCCGACAACGCGTAGTTGATGAAGTGGTTGTGGTGGTTGGTCAGGAACGCGCCGCGCTTGACCATTTCGGCGATCCAGCGCTGGTGGAGCATCAGCGAATCGTCGTCCGCGAGGCGCAAATAGAACAGGGACGGCGCGCCGGAGGCGATCAGCGTGTGGCCAT
>JAEVZE010000240.1 GCA_023392395.1 Bacillota bacterium | reverse complement strand
GTGTACCATAAACGGCCCGCCCGGAAAAGCTCGACCTGCGCAACAAGTGTGAATTTTCTCCGAGGGGTTGACGCGAGGGCTGGAAAATGTTACAATTCAAAGACAGAAATTGCTTTTTTACTTCCTTTTTTCGACTTTTTTCGGAGGCGTGAAAATGACGAACGTGCAACCCAGAATCATCCGGCGGGCGGCGCTTTGCGCCCTCGTGTTCATACTGGCGTTGGTCGCGCCCGCGCTGGCCGCGCCCGACGGGACGACGGTCTACCGGGCGCTTTTGATCGGCAACAGCAGTTACACGCAGCTGGAGGACCTGACCAGCTGCGCCTACGACCTGTCCGCCATGAAGTCGGCGCTCACGTCGGGCACGGTCAGCTACAAAACGGTGTCCACCAAATCCAACCTGAAGGCGTCGGGCATCGCGACGGCGGTCAACGACATGCTCGCCTGGGGCGCGGACGAGGACGACGTGACGGTGTTCTATTATTCCGGGCACGGGGCGAAAAGCGGCCTTGCGGGCGTGGACTACAATACCACCACCGGCAGCGGCGTCTATTCGTTCTCGCTGCTACAGAGCGCGCTTTCTCAGGTTCCGGGCAAGGTGATCGTACTGCTGGACTCCTGCCAGTCGGGCGGTCTGATCGGAAAGAGCGCGTCCGGCGCGGATGGTTTTACGGACAACGCCATCGCCGCGTTCTCCGGCTCATCCTCGTCGGGGCTTTCCTCCAAGGCCATCACCAGCGGCGATAAGTTCCATGTGATCGCGTCGTCCTCCCAGAGCCAGTCGTCCTACGCCATGGACGACAAATACGGCCTGACCACCTGGGCGCTGTGCGAGGCGATGGGCTGGTCCCACAACGGTTCCAAGGCGGGCAACAAGCTGACCAGCCTCGAGGGAGACCTGAACGGGGATCTGACCGTCACCATCGGCGAGGCTTATTCCTACGCCTCAACGACGGTCAGCGAGCTGCTCGCCAAGTACAAGCTTTCGCAAGATATGCAGGTCTACCCCTCCGGCAGCACCCAGAAGCTGATCGGCCGCGCGGTGCCCGGCTCTTCCACCACGGAGACATCCAAGGCACTCTCCGCAAGCACGATGAATTTCTCGAAAGTCTGCATCGCGCCGGGCATGAAGCTGCAGCTGCAATTGAACGTTGCGGCCACCAATGTCAGCTGGTCCTCGTCCAAGAACGCCATCGCCACCGTCGATTCCACAGGGCTGGTGACGGGCGTCAAGTACAGTTACAGTGTCGTTCCCACCATCATGGTGACCTATCGAAAGGACGGCAAGAGCTACTACACCACCTGCGAGGTGCGGGTGCTGCCCGCACGGTATGTGGTGCAAACCATTGAATTCAAGTACACGGAGAAGACGCTGGAAAAAGGCTCCAGCTACACCATGCCGGTCAAATTCACTCCGGCCTCCGCCCGGTACAAGTCGCTTCGCTGGACATCCAGCGACCCGAAGGTGGCCACCGTGACTTCCGGCGGCAAGATCACCGCCGTAGCGGAATCCGGCACCGCCGTGATCACCGCCACCGCCACCAGCGGCGTCACCGAAAGCGTGACCGTCACCGCCGCCATCGCCGTGCCGAGGTCCGTCCGGCTCAGCGATACGAAGCTGACATTGCTCAAGGGCAAGTACGCGATTCTCGCCGAAACCGTGCTACCCACCACCGCCAAGGACAGGAACGTCACCTGGGACAGCAGCAACGAAGCCGTCGCCACCGTCAACGAGGACGGCAAGGTAACCGCCGTCTCAACCGGCCGGGCGACCATCACCTGCACCACCGTGACAGGTGGCAAGACGGCCACCTGCTCCGTCTCCGTGGTCTCCAATCAGTCCATCCCGCGCACAAAGCCCAAGAGCACCGCGGGCAGGCTGGTGGCGAGCGCCAAGAAGATCTACTACAACGAGAGCGGTATGCTGTGCGTGGACATGTGGTTCTACAACCGCACCGGGCACACACAGACAGCTCCCCAGACGGCGAGCCAGGTGCTGATCCTGAAACTTCGCAGCGGCACGAAGCGCACCGCCGTGATCAACAACATCGTCCAGCAGCCGGTGTCCAATGGCAAGTACATCCTGATGACCCTCAAGGCCAATCCTTCTACTTATACGCAGTTCAGGAATCTGGACCTTCGCGGCTCCGACGCCTGGTGCGAGGCCGTAAACTGAGAATTGGGTGTTGAAAACCCCCGAGGGTTTCCAACGCTTAGGAGGAAGCCTGCGCGAGCCCGAAATTCTGCGGAATTTCCGGGCGGTTCCCTGACGGAAGGTACTGTTTCCCCCACCAGTGTGCGCACTGGTGGGGGAAACTTGGTTCCCGGCGTGCAGGCCGCCGGAAACCATTTGAAAGTACGAAGGGGTTTGCCAGCAGCTTTCTTCGTATGGCCTTTCCAGTCCAAGTGCGCAATTGCGGTCAAGACGGACGCAGCGCCCCGGTGGTAGACTGAACGCGGGTGATGGAAATGAACGGGGATTGGGACAAGATCGACGCGGTGCAGCGCATGCAGGACTACATCCTCGCGCACTTCCGGGAGGAGATTGCCCTCCGGGATCTGGCGAAGGCCGCGGCGTATTCGCCCTGGCAGGCGTTGCGCGCGTTCCATCAGTTGACGGGCAAGACGCCCTTCGCCTACATCCGGGACGTCCGGCTGACCGACGCGGCCATGGCGCTGAGGGATACCGGGAAGAGCGTGTTGGACGTGGCGCTGGACGCCGCCTTCGGCTCCCACGAGGGGTTCACCAAGGCATTCTCCCGGCGGTTTGGCCTGCCGCCGGAGCGGTACCGCAGGGAAGCCCCGCCCATCCCGCTGTTCACCTATTACTCCGTCCGGGGCTACCATAAATATCTGGAAGGGGGAAATGTTCCCATGCAAACGAGCGTGGTGTTTACCCAGGTGATCGAGCGCCCCGCGCGCAAGGTCATCCTGAAGCGGGGGTTCAAGGCGACCGACTATTTCGAGTACTGCGGGGAGGTCGGCTGCGACATCTGGGGGGTGCTGATCAGCGTCAAGGGGGCGCTGTACGAATCCGTCGGGCTGTGGCTGCCGGAGAAGCTGCGCGTGCCCGGCACCTCCGAATACTGCCAGGGTGTTGAAGTGCCCTGTGATTACGAGGGCCCTGTGCCGGAAGGCTACGACCTGATCGACCTTGCGCCCTGCAAGTACATGGTGTTCCAGGGCGAGCCCTACGACGACGAGCGCTTCGAGGAGGCCATCACCGCCGTCTGGGACGCGATCGACCGCTTCGACCCCCGCCGCTTCGGCTGGGAATGGGCGGCGGAGGACGCGCCCCGGTTCCAGCTGGAGCCCCGGGGCGAACGCGGGTATATTGAGGGCAGACCCGTCAGACCATTCATGGGATAAATCCAAAATCAAAATAGACTCGTTCCTTCAAATCGTTCCCGGCGACATGTGCGCCGGGAACGTGTTTCTTCCATCAGTGGGCACACTGTGGAAGAAACAATACCTTAAGTCAGTGAGCCGCCCGGAAATTCCTCGGAATTTCAGGCTCGCGAAGGCTTCCTCTTTTTTTGCGTCCAAAAACCCTCGGGGTTTTTGGACGCTTTCAAGGGATTGCGGTTTTTCGCGCCCCGGACTATAATGGAAGGGAAACATGAATTACTCCAAAAACCATTGCAACGAGTAATTTCGTATTAGAATCCGCCGCAAACGGGGGGAAGCGCATGGGCCTGATTCCTGAAAAAGACTTGTTCATGATGTGCCCGGCGCTGAACCCGGACGCGATCAGGCCCATGCCGGAGGGGTACGCCATCCGCAACTGCCGCAAGGGCGAACTGGAAACATGGATCGATCTGCAGGCGGACGAGCTCTCCCAGAACCCGGCGCTGCGCGGAAACCTGATGGACTATTTCCGCAGCGTCTACGAGCCCCAGGGCGACCGGTTCTACGAAAACTGCGTCTTCGCGGTGAACCTGGCGGACGACCCGGTGGGCACGGTGTTCGTCTGGAGGGCCTACGCAAGCATCAACACCGTTCACTGGTTCAAGGTGCGGCGCACGCTTGAGAACCTGGGCATCGGACGGGCGCTTCTGGGCCACGTGCTGAGCGCGCTGCCGGCGGACGGCTATCCGGTGTTTCTGCACACCCATCCGTCCAGCTACCGGGCCATCAAGCTGTACTCCGACTTCGGTTTCCGCTTCCTCACCGACGAGCGGGTGGGCACCCGCCCAAACGATCTTAGGGAATGCCTGCCGATCCTCGAGGAGTACATGCTCCCGGCGGCGTTTTCCGGCCTCAAGACCATTGCCGCCCCCCGGTTCTTCCTGGACGCGGCGGACTCCAGCCCAATCAATCAGTTCTAGCCCGCAAGATTGCATGAACCGCCGCGCGAATCGCGCGGCGGTTCAGAGCATCGAAAAACCCTTCGGATTTTTCGATGCGTAAGAGAATCACTGCGTGCGCCTGAAATCCCGCGAGATTTCCGGGCGGCGCACTGACTTATGGTGTTGTTTGTTCTCCCAATGTGCGTACTGAGAGAACAAACGCATTTCCGGCGCGCAGGTCGCCGGAAATGATTGAATCCCTTCGGAACTTTGTTGATGGTCTGAACCGCCGCGCGAATCGCGGCGGTTTTTATACACCTGCAGAACGCGTTTTCCCCCTGGTGGATATGTGGGAAATTTTCCTCGAGGGGGTTGCGCACCGGTGGGATTCGTGCTACAATCAAAACTACCGAACGGTAGGTAGGAAGCGCCCCGCCCCGGAGGGCAGACCGGGGCGGAGGGCGGGTACATCGGAGAGGAGCGCTTTTCATGACCAAACGGCTCATACTGGAAAAGGCGCTGGAGTTTTTCACGGACAGGGGCTACGAAGGCTCCAGCATGGAAGACATCGCAAGGGCGGTCGGCATCCGCAAGGCATCCCTGTACGCCCACTTTGAAAGCAAGGAACGCATCTTCCTGGCCATCTTTGACGACATCCTGGAGGAGTACGCGCGCACCATCGACTTGCTCACCGCCCCATCGGAGGAAGGCGCGCTGGAACAGCTTGAGCGCATCTTTCTGCAGTTCATCGACTACTGCCACGACAACCGGAAGATGTACTTCTGGGACCGATATTTCTACTACCCGCCCGAGTGCGTGAAGCAGACCATCGGCGAAAAGACGCTGGAAACCCAGGATGTGTTTCTGGAGCGGATCAACCGCCTGATGGAGAAGGGCATAGAGCACGGGGCGGTCCGCAGCCAGCCGGTTGAAAGCGCCGCGCTGGCCTACTACTATCTGATGATCGGCCTGTCCATGTCCGTCAGGATGTTTGACAGGGATCAGTTGATGCGTCAGGCGCAGGCGTCCTGGGAGGGCCTGCGGCTGGGACTGGAGCCGGGACGGTAAGGAGGTTTTTAAGGTGGAAATGCGCAAAAGGCGGCTCGGCAAGAGCGGCATCGAGGTCAGCCCGCTGGGATTTGGCTGCTGGGCCATCGGCGGTCCGTTCAAGATGTTCGGGGTGCCGAACGGGTGGGGCGAGGTGGACGACCGGGAATCCGTCCGGGCCATTCACAGGGCGGTGGAAGAGGGCGTCAACTTCTTTGACACCGCGGACGCCTACGGCACCGGCCACAGCGAAGAGGTGCTGGGGGAAGCGATCCGGGGGATGCGGCACCGCGTCGTCATTGCGACCAAGGGCGGCTTCGTCCACGACCGCGCAAGGCGCGAGCTGACCGGGGAGAACACCAGCCCCGGGTACATCCGCGGGGCGCTGGAAGCTTCGCTTCGGCGGCTCCAGACCGACTACGTGGACCTATACCAGATCCACAACGGGAACTTTCCTGAGGAGCATTTTGAGCCACTGTTTTATGAGCTGGACAAATTCGTGGCCGAAGGCAAGGTCCGTGCTTACGGCTGGAGCACGTTCACGGCGGAGCATGCGGAGGCTTTCGCCAGGAGGACGAAGGGGACGGTCATCCAGACCAAGGCGAACCTTTTCACCTACGATCAGCATTTGTCCGACGCCTGCGCACGGCATGGGCTGGCGTGCATTGACAACGCGCCGCTGGCGATGGGCCTGTTGTCCGGCAAATTCAGCGCCCAGACCCGGTTCCCGGCCGACGACGTCCGGGGTGCGGCGCACGAGTGGACCGAATACTTTGAAAACGGCGAACCCAAGAAGGCTTTCCTGGACATGTTAGAGAGCGTCCGGGAAATCCTGAGAAGCGGCGGCCGGACCGTCGCCCAGGGCGCGATTTCGTGGCTGTGGGCCAAAGGGGAACACAACATCCCCATCCCCGGCTTCAAGAGCGTGAAGCAAGCCGAGGAGAACGCGGGTGCGATCGCCTTTGGGCCGCTGACACTTGCGCAGATGGAGCAGATCGAGGCCCTGCTTCAGGGGCGTTGAAAATCCGCCGGGCGGTTCTCTGACAAAAGGCATTGTTTCGCTTTCCTTTCAACGAAAACGCAAGCCGCCGCGTGCATCGCGAAGGCTTGCGTTCTCGTT
>JAEVZE010000238.1 GCA_023392395.1 Bacillota bacterium | reverse complement strand
AGCCCCTCGGTCAACGAATGGGCCAAGCCGGGCGACGTGGTGAAGCTGACCATCAGTGGCGAGAGCGCGCCGATGCCGGAATTGACCGGCTACACGCTGGAGGAAGCCAAGTCCATCCTGGTGGGCGCGGGTTTCGCGCTGGGGAACGTCACCGAGGCGGACAGCGAAGAAACCGAGGGCACGGTCATCATCCAGAGCATTCAGCCGGAAGTGCCGTCGCTCCTGTCCACGCCGGTAGACCTGACCATCAGCCGCGTGACCGTGAAGCTCTACCGGGCGTCGACCTCCATCAACATCGTGGTGCCGCCGGAGGGCGCGGACGTCCACTGCACCATCGAGGAAGCAAGCGGGGAACGCACCGTCTACCAGCAGACGCTCACCGCCGGTGATCACGCCATCAAGCTGACGCTGGAATCGCAGGAGAGCGGCGCGCACACGGTGCGCGTGTACATCAACAAAGAACTGGCCGCGGAAAAGGATCTGATCTTCGAGTGACATCTCCCATGGAAGGCCTGATTACAAAGGGCGTGGGCGGGTTTTACACGGCCGTCGCGCCGGACGGGTGCGCCCATACATTGCGCGCGCAGGGCAAGCTCCGCCGCCAGCATCTGACGCCCATGGTGGGCGACCGCGTCCAGTTTCAACCGGGCGCGGAAGGCGAGAACGGCTGGCTTCTCGCCATCCTGCCCCGGAAGAACAGCCTCACGCGCCCGCCGGTGGCCAATATTGGCGTTGCGCTGCTGGTGGTGGCCGCCGCCTCCCCCGACCCGGACCTGCTCCTCTTGGACCGAATGCTGCTGGCTGCGCGGCAGGCGGGCATATCCCCCATCGTAGCGGTCAACAAGGCGGACCTGGACCCGGAGCGGGCGAGCGAAATCCAGCGCGCGTACAGAGGCGCGACAGACGGTTCGTACCTGGTCTCCGCACGGTCGGGCGAAGGCGTTGACGCGCTGCGCGAGGCGCTGTCCGGCAGCGTGCACGCGCTGTCCGGCCAGTCGGGCGCGGGCAAGTCCACGCTGATCAACCGGCTGTACGGCCTGAAACTGGTCACCGGGCAGGTTTCCCGCATCGAGCGCGGCAAGCACACCACCCGCCATTCGGAATTGATTGAACTCCCCGGCGGCGGCATGGTGCTGGACACGCCCGGCTTCAGCCTGCTGGAGAGCCAGTTGATCGAACCGATTCACCTGAAGGACTCCTACCCGGAATTTCAGCCCTACGAGGGCGATTGCCGCTTCAGCCCCTGCGCCCACGCATCGGAGCCCGACTGCGTGGTGCGAAAGGCCGTAGCGCAGGGCGACATCGATCTGGGCAGGCACGAACGCTACAAGCTGCTGTTTGACGAAATGATACAAAGGTGGAAGGATCGCTATGATTAAAGTCGCCGCTTCCCTGCTGGCCGCAGACTTCCTCAAGATCGGCGCGGAGATCGACCGTATTGCCGACGCCGGCGCCGACTGGCTGCATTTCGACGTGATGGACGGCATGTTTGTGCCCAACATCTCCTTTGGGCCTGCGGTGCTCGAGGCCGCCGTGCGTAACAACCGCCTGCCCTGCGACGTGCACCTGATGATCGAATCCCCCGAGCGCTATGTGGAATCCTTCGCCCGAGCAGGCGCGAAGGTCATCACCGTGCACGCCGAGGCCACCCGCCATCTGCACCGGGCGCTGCGCCAGATCCGGGACCTTGGGTGCCTGGCGGGTGTGTCGCTCAATCCAGCCACCCCACCCGACTGCCTGAAGTACGTGCTGGGCGATTTCGACCTGGTGCTGGTCATGACGGTCAACCCCGGCTTCGGCGGACAAAAATTGATCCCCGCCGCGGTGCGCAAGGTGGGCGATATCCGCCGCATGCTGGACGAGGCGGGCGTTACGGCCGAAATCGAGGTGGATGGCGGCGTCGACCTCAACACCGCGCCCACGATCATCCGCCAGGGCGCCACCATGCTGGTCGCCGGTTCCGCAATGTTCCACGCCCCCGACGCGGCCGCCTTCATCGACGGCCTCAAAAAGCTGGGTCGCGCGGCAGTGTGACGAGGGGAACGCCGGAGGGCTCCACCCTCCGGACCCCCGGGGTTCTAAAAACGCTCCAGTGGAGCGTTTTTTGCGGCAGAGCCGCACCAAACCCGCTTCCGCGCCAAGCACATTTGTTTCAATGCCAAAGTTTGTGCTTGGCGCGAAAGCCCCGCAAGGGAGCCTGATCCCCCTGGACCCCGCATAAAAGGCTGGAATGAGAAAAATGTGGCTGCGGTTCCCAACCCCATGGGGGTGGGAACCGCAGCCACCGATTCTTTCAAGGCAACCGGAGGGCGACATGCGCGGCCGCAGGCTGCCTATTCCTTACTGCGCGCAGGTCCGCCCGTAAACGAAGTTACAGGGCTGCGCCGTTCCCAATGCAACGAAAAGCCGCACCAGCGGATTTTCGTTGCATTACCCCATCGCCATCTGCGGTAGCAGTAGATTGTTGTAGGAGAACTTGGCCTCCATGTTGGTCTTGAGGGTGGCCATGTACGAGCTCAATTGCGACAGCGCGTCGTCGGTGCTCTGGCCGACGCCCACCAGCTTTTCAATATCGTCCAGCGCCAGGTTGATCTGTTGGTACAGGTTCTCGTCCAGGACAGAGGCGCCCTGCCCGTACTGGTCCACCAGCACCTCGTTGAACGAATCCGCCGCATACAGGTAGACGCGCATGCCGGGCACCACATCGCCTGCGAGATCCGCCTTGGGGAGGCTGGACTTTTCAAAAGTCCGCAGCGCCATGTTGAGGTCCGTCTGGATGTGGCCGGCCAGCACGTTGTAGCCGGACTCCAGCCGCTTGGCCCGCTGGGTCAGAAGCACACTGACTACGCTCAGGGCGATCACAAGCGCCGCAAAGACCGCGATGACGGCGTACACCGGGTATAAATTGGACCGGTGGGCCGTGGCGCGGGGGCGTTTCAATCGAAAAAACCGCATAGCTCATTTCCCTTCTTTATGCATTGGGAGGGGTGTATATCCAACCATACAGTGTTGATTTGTAAATATTCTACATATTATCGAAATATTCCTGCCATCGTTTTAAACATTATGCAAAATATACTATATGCCATGCACGCATATACATTCACGCTGCATATTTTCGTCAAAATGCACAATCCACCCATATTATGGAAATCTTTTGCGGATTGCGTGCGAAAGCGCGTCCGGGCAGGAATTTAAGCCGCCCGCAGAGAAAAGAATAGAGGATGGCAAGGGAGGGGGCAAAGGCTCATGCGGTTTGATTTGTTGCATCCGGCGGATCAGCTGGTGATGCTGATGGGGCGCATCTATCACTATGGAATGACGACGACATCCGGAGGGAACCTGTCCGTCCGTGACGACAACGGCGACATCTGGATCACCCCGTCCGGCATCGACAAGGCCAGCCTGACAAGAAACGACATCATTCAGGTCAAGCCGGACGGAACGCTGATCGGCCTGCACAAGCCGTCGGTGGAGCTTCCGTTCCACAAGGAGATCTACCGCGTTCGGGCCGACCTCAAGGGCATCGTGCACGCGCACCCGCCGACGCTGGTGGCGTTTTCCCTGGCGCGCAAAATTCCCAACGTGCGCCTGGTGCCCAACGCCGCGCAGGTCTGCGGCGAGGTGGGCATGGCCAAGTACGATGTGCCGGGCAGCGAGCAGCTGGGCCGCAACATCGCGATCGAGTTTGAGAAGGGCTACAGCACGGTGCTGCTTGAAAACCACGGTGTGGTGTGCGGTGGCAAGGACGTGTTCCGCGCGTTCATGGCGTTTGAGACGCTGGACTTCTGCGGCCGCCTGGAGATCGACGCCAACAAACTGGGCACGCCCCGGGCGCTGACGGACGTGCAAATCGCGCTGGACAGCTCGAAGGCCCATCCGCCGATGGACGCCTTCGTGCCCGGCGTGTTCTCCAGCGAAGAGCGCGCCGCCCGCCGCGACATGTGTCAATTGATCCACCGGGCCTACGATCAGAAGCTGTTCACCAGCACCCAGGGCACGTTCTCGCAGCGGCTTACCGACGGCTCGTTCCTGATCACCCCCTACATGAAGGACCGGAACTACCTGGACAGCGAGGACCTGGTGCGCATCAAGGGCGGCATGTGCGAGACCGGCAAGACCCCCAGCCGCTCGGCCCTCCTGCACGAGCGTATCTACGCGCTGCACCCGGAGATCGGCTCGGTGATCATCGCGCACCCGCCGGCCATCATGGCCTTCGCGGTGACCGATGTGCCGTTTGATTCCCGGCTGATCCCGGAGAGCTACATCATGCTCCGGAGCGTGCCGCGCCTTCCTTTCGCCTCAAGCACCTTGGACATCGAAAAGACCGCGTCCACTTTCTCCGCCTCCGCGCCGGTTCTGATCGTGGACAACCAGTGTGCCATCGTGACCGGCGCGACGCTCCTCAACGCCTTCGACCGGCTGGAGGTGCTGGAGTACAGCGCCGCCGCCGTCATCGCCTCGAAAGATCTGGGCGGCGTGGTGCCCATCAGCCCCGAGGAGATCAATGCCATCGAGGTGGCATTTCACCTGAAGTAGCACTTCCATTGAGTCCGGCGGCTGTGCCGCCGGACTTTTTTTGCCGCCAAAATTGGTACGCAAAACATCGGGCGGGTGAAGGGCGTACATGCTATTCTGAACACGAAGGAGGTTGAAACGTGGATTCATTGAAACAACTGAATCTCGCGATGCGTTACATCGAAGCACACTTGATGGATGAAATCGACCCGGAAGCGCTGTCGCGAATCGCCTACTGCTCCGAATACCATTTCCGGCGAATTTTCTCGTTTCTGTCGGGCATGTCCCTTGGCGAATACATCCGCAAGCGGCGTCTGGCGATGGCGGCGGAAGCGCTCGCTTCGGAAGGCTCGAAGGTCATTGATGTGGCGGTCGCGCTGGGCTACGATTCTCCCGACGCATTCTCCAGGGCATTTCAAGCCATGCACGGCGTCACGCCGTCGCAAATCCGCAAAAATCCGACCGTCGTCAAGGCGTTTCCGCCTCTGACGTTTCAGCTCAAAATATCTGGAGGGATTGAAATGGACTACCGAGTTGAAAGAATGGGGGCTTTCAGCATCGTAGGGATCAAAAAGCGGATTGAACTGATCTACGAGGGTGTCAATCCGCAGATGGATTCCATCTGGGCGCAGCTCACACCGGAGGTGGTCGGGCGCTTGAAAGCGCTCTCAAACGCTCAGCCCAAAGGCATCCTGTGCGTCTCCGCCAATTTCGCGGAAGGCCGCGAAGAGGGCACGTTGCTTGACCAGTACGTTGGCGTAGCGACCACTTCTGCCGCGCCGGAAGGCTTTGCCGTATTACCCGTTCCCGCGTGTACATGGGCGGTCTTTACCGCCGTCGGCGAATTTCCAAAGGCGCTGCAGGATCTTTGGGCCAGGATCTATGCGGAGTGGTTCCCTTCCTCCGGTTATGAAATGACCGGAGGGCCGGAAATCCTTTGGAACGAGGGGCCGGACACCTCAAAAACCGACTTCAAAAGCGAGCTCTGGATCCCCGTCCGAACGCAGGACAGGTCCTGAATAACTCAAGCGCCCGGAGCGAATGCTCCGGGCGCTTTTGACAGCTTTACCGGTGGGTTAACCGTCCCTTCAGGAATCTGAGGCCCTCCCTCAACACATCGCCGGGGGACGCGAGGAGCATCCGGAAGGCCGCGCCAAGCATTTTGAGAATCTGACGGTCCCTGAGGTACACCATCGTGAGCACCGCCCAGTGGCGAAAGCGGACGAACCGGCGCTCCCGCGCCGTCAGGCGGTCAAAGTATCCCTTTTTGAATTCATACAGCGCGTTCACGCCCTTGATCTTGCCGGGGCCGGAGGAGATGCGCCCCTCGTCATGGTAATGGGCGATGATGAAATCGCCCGGCAGGTAGCCGATCTTGAGCCCCTGCTCGATGGTGCGCTGCATCAGGTAGAATTCCTGCCCGGTGACAGCCCGCTGAAACCCGCCGATGCGCCGGAGCGCCTCCGCGCGGTACATGAACGTGCTGGTGCCGGTCATGTGGCGCAGCATGTGGTATTTGAAGAGCGATTCCTTGTCAAAAGCCGGGATATCGGAAAACTCACGGTAGTCGACGACGCGACCGGAATCGTCCACCAGCTTGAAGTCGGAAAAGCTCATGTCCAACCCATTTCCCAGCATGAAGGCGAGCTGCACTTCGGTCTTCTTCGGTTGGAACTCGTCATCGTCGTCCAGAAACGCCAGATATTCGCCCTGCGCGGCCTTCACGCCCTCGTTCCGGGCCTCCGAACCGCCCATGTTTTGAGGATTGATCAAAGCTCGCACCCGGGAATCGCCCTTGTAGGTTTCAAGAAGCACCCCCAGCGCCTCGCGGGCGGACGAATCTGGCGGGTTGTCGTCCACCACGACGACTTCGATGTTTTCATAGGTTTGCTTGAGCGCCGAATCGACCGCGCGCTTCACGAACGCCGCCGGGCGCTTGTAGCTGGGAATGATGATACTGACCAGTGGGTTCATGGAAACGGCTCCTTTATATTGCCTCGCTGGCGTGGTATTTCAACCTCAAACACTGTACCACGCGCACCCTGTGAAGTCAAGGCGCGTCAAAGAGTCGCCCCTGGGTTCATCTCCCCGGCAGTGTGGAGAGTGTCGAAACGACAGGAATCTCGTTGATGTTGTGATAGTTTTCAACAAGTTCGATATCACCGAAGGAACCTGTCAGGGAGAGCACAACGCTGGTATCTCCCGCCTGGAACCGGCTGATCAACTCCAGCCTTCCATCCGGCACATCCTTGCCGTGGAGCCGCGCATCGGCGGGCTGAATCCAGCCGTCCAGGCTGACCACGTCCGCCTTCGGCTGCCCGTATCGCAGGATGAGCCACTTTTTAAGGATCGCGTAGTCGTCCAGGTAGTCGTCGGGATTCGGATGCTTTTGCGTGTACTCATACCCGGCGATGAAAAGCCCTCCTTCCGCAAAGCAGAAGTGGACCTTGGCGGGAAAACCGGGCAAGACTTCAATTTCCCGGTCGAGCTTCTGAGTCGCCGCCGTTCCCGGCTCCGCCGGATCCAGACCATCAAAAGAAACCAGCGTATGATCGGTTTCAGCCGACTGCACCTCTTTGGGTGTCATACCCCACCGCGTGGCGCGGAAATACACCGTGTTCGGGGCACCGCCCGCCTCCGCAGGGGATTCGCTCTCCTTGAGCTTCAGCCAGGATGGCTTGTCGAAGGAGATCATAAAGTCCACTTTGTCGTCTTTGGCGCGCGTCAGGAACAGCGTGCAGATACAGCCCCCGCTGCGCCACTCCCGCATGTAGGGGGCATCGCTGTCGACCACTCCGCCCGTCGATCCACCGTTCTCCGACGAATAATAGTCTTCGTCTAAGAACATTTCGCTCTTAAAACTCCCCCACTTTTCCGCCAGGCGCGCGTCGACCGCCTGAAAGAGATCCATGGCCCTGGACCGTTCGACCT
>JAEVZE010000228.1 GCA_023392395.1 Bacillota bacterium | reverse complement strand
TGTTGACCATCACCGCTACCCGCTCGCCGTCCGGGTTCATAAAGGCGGTCACGTCCAGCTTGCCGGTGTAGCGGGAGAAGCCGATGCGCACCGCGCCGAGCTTCAGGTAGCGGCTGAAGTGGCCGATGTAGAAGTAGGGCAGCGTGTAGGTAACTTTCTTTTGCTCCCAATCGCAGAACACGATGGCCTCGCACAGGTTGTTCACGTGGTTCGGCCCGCCGGACGGATCGAACACCAGGCTCCAGTGAATAAACGCATCCACCCCGGCGTTCAGATCGCCGATGCTCTCGTGGGCGTACATGCGCGCGGAGCGCAGCGGGTCCGCCTCCCGGTACTTGGAATACTCCACGCAGCACTCGCTGAACACCAGCCGCTTTTCCGGGTACAGGCGGCGCACCATCTCCAACTGCTCAAAGTGGTCCCCGCTGTACCAGTGAACCGCGACGCCGCTGACGATCTCCCGCATCTCAGGATCGGACATGATCTCCTGCGCCCGCTCCAGCGCCCGCTCCTTGTTGTGGTCCCAGATGAGAACCTCCATGCCGCCCAGGCCCTGACGCCGCATTTCCGGTGCCAGGTAGGAGCGCAGCATTTCGCGCTCCTCCTCCGCGGTGTACACGCAGGAATCCCAGGTCTGTACCGCCTTGGGCTCGTTTTGCAGGCTGACCATTTGAAAGCGGATGCCCCGCGCCTCGTATTCCTTGATAAAGCGGCACATGTACCTGGCCCATAGCGCGCGGTATTCCGGCTTCAGCTTGCCGCCGTGGTTCTTCTCGCCGTTCGTCTTCATGAAGGGTGGCGGGCTCCACGGGGAAATCATGAGTTCCAGCGGCTGCGCAGCGGTTGCAAGCGCGGCCTTGACGATGGGGATCACGTACTGCTCGTCCCGCGCGAGCGAGAAGGTTTTAAGCTCCGGGTCTAGAGGGTCGTTCATCGCGGAGTAGTTCGAGAGGCTTGCGTCCGCGCTGTCCAGGTGCAGGCGACCCTGGGTGTAGCGAAGGCCGCTTTCGCCGAAATACGCCTCCAGCACCTCCCGGGTGACGTCCTCCCCCGCCTTGGTCATGCAGTAGCAGGCGGCCTCCGTAAACGTGCCGCCAAAACCCCGGAAGGTCTGGTAGCGGACGCCCGGGTGCAAATTCACGATCTGGTTTTCCACTTCCTCGTCCACGACGAAGTCTCGCGCGGACTCCAGTTGCGCGTGGCGCTTCCCCTCCCAGATGGTTTCCAGAATGTTCAGCTTCATCATTTTCTCCCCCGGCGGCTAGCCTCTGTCCGCCTTTTTGCGCTTGTACTCGGAAGGGCTCATGCCCGTCAGTTTTTTGAACACGGTGGCAAAGTACTTCTCGTCCCGGAAGCCCACCTTGTAGGCGACTTCGTAGGTCTTGACGCCACCGTCCTGAAAGTAGTCGCATGCGCGGTCGATGCGGATCTTGTTGAGCTGGTCCACAAACCCCGCCCGCTCCGTCCGGGTGAACAGCGTGGACAGGTAGTTGGGCGAAATACCGATGGCCTCGGCGACCACGGACAGGCTGATGTTCTCCGGGTAGTGCCGCTCCATGTAGGCGATGGCCTTGCGCACCATGGCGTTGCCCTGAGCCTCCTGCTCCTCGCCCGCGCTCTGCTGCTCCAGAAATTCCTGCCGCGCCAGCGACTCCAGCCGCGTAAGAATCTCCGACGCCCGGCAGGGCTTGAGCAGGTAATCCACCGCGCCGAACCTGAGCGCCTGCTGCGCGTAGGCAAACTCGCCGTGGCCGGAGAGGATCACCGTGCGCGGGCAGATGCCCGCCTGGGTGGCCTCGCGCATGACGGCGAGCCCATCCTTCACGGGCATCTGGATGTCCAGCAGCATGATCTGCGGGCGCAACTGCACGATCAAATCGATCGCCATCTGCCCGTTGGATGCGCTGACGATCTCATCAAAGCAGGACGTGTTCATGCGTATGTGGTTTTCGATGCTGCCCCTGATCTTCTCCTCGTCCTCGGCGATCAGAAGCCGCATATTCCGCCGTTCCATGACGCGCCTCCTCAGCCTCCACGTTCCATGACCGCCGGCACCCGGAGGGTGATTGTGGTGCCCGACCCCGGCTGGCTCTCGATCCTGAGTTCATAGGCTTCCCCATAGCGCAGCGCCAGCCGCTCCTTGACGTTCCGGATCGCGTAGTGACCCACGCGTTGATTGGCGTACCGGCTGTCCTCCTGCCGGGACAGGATCTCGTCGATCTGCTCCGACGTCATGCCCGCGCCGTTGTCCTCGATGGTGAAGGTCATGAAGCCGTCCTGAAGGCGGCCGGTCACCTTGACAAACCCCCAGGCATCCCGCCGCTCCAGCCCGTGCACGATCGCGTTTTCCACGAAGGGCTGCAGGATCAGCTTGGAGATCACGAAAGAGCGCATCTCCTCGGGCACGTCGATCTCGTAGTCCAGCATCCGTTCAAAGCGCATCTTCTGGATGTGCAGGTAGTGGGAGACAATCGAAAGCTCCTGCTGTACCCGAATTTCGCCCTCGCCGCTTGAGAGCGTCAGCCGGAACAGCTCCGAAAGCGACAGGACATCCTCGGCCAGCTTCTCCTGGTGGCTGTCCATCGCCTGCCAGTAGAGCGAATCCAGCGCGTTGTACAGAAAGTGCGGGTTGATCTGCGCCTGCAGCGCGTTGAGCTCGCTCTCCCGCTCCCGAAGCACCATCACGTAGTTTCGGTCGATGAGCTGCTTCAAATCCCGGACCATGCTGTTGAAGGTGTCCGACAGCTCCGCGATCTCGTCATGGCCGGAAACCTGCACTTCCTGGGTGAAGTCGCCCTCCTTGAAGCGGTTCATGGAGTGGTAGAGGATGGAGAGGGGCCTTGAGATCAGCCGCGAAGCCAGCCAGGACAGAAGCCACGTGGAGATGAGCAGCGCGATGGCGAGCAAAATGGGAAGTTCCAGCCCGCTCCGGATCCACCCGTTCCACATGGCGATGGGCGTGAGGTAATAGATGGTCTCGTTCACGGCGCCATGGGAGGCGGTGAAGACGTAGTAGTCCCCCGCGCGCGTCAGGCCCCCGTCCGCGGGCGGGCTGAGCGGCAGGGCGCTCTGGATGGACGTAAGCGCCTCCGGGTCCACATCTCCGATGCGGACGAATTCGTCCCCGTCGCCGTTCAGGATCACGATGGCCTCGTTTTCGTGCAGAAGCGCGCCGCCCGACATCCGTCCGTAATAGGCGACGTCCACGGTGATGGCGAGGAAAGCCAACCTCCGCCGCTTGGCCAGGTCGAAGATCTCGCGGCAGATCAGAATTTTATCGGACCGGTTGTTTTCAAACAGGCCGCCAGCGCCCGCGCCCTGCCGCCCCCACACGATGTCGCCGTTGGCCTTGACGGCGTCGTCGTAGATGGGAAGCGACCGGACGGACGAGATGTTCTTCAAGTGTACGCTGGCGTCCTTGCTGACGTAGAAGGGCGGAAGCCCGTTTTCGGGATATAGAATCAGCGTGCGAATGTGATCCTTGATGGCCAGGATGTCCTTGGCGAAGGCGATCTCCGTCTGATTGGTCCAAAACAGCGGGTCCGTGGCCGCCGCGCCGCCCGCCGATTCCAGAAGACGCGTGATGCTGTCGTTGACGCAGAAGTAGAGCGACATGTCCTCCACGTCCTGCTCCATGTAGGAGATGTTCTGGTTGAGCGAGTCCACCGCGGCCTGGTAGCGGCGGGTATTTTCCTCCATGGTGGTGTGCACGTTGCGGGTGTAGATGAAGATTTCCGCCAAAATCAGCACGGGAAACAGCACCAGATAGATGCTGAGGATGATCTTGTGCCGGATCATGAGGCCCGGCCTTTTTTCCCCATCCCTGTTTCCGTGCAAGCCGACCCGCCCTTTATCCTTTGATGGCGCCCAGCGCGACGCCCTTTGTGATGTGCTTGTTCAGGATCACGTAGATGACCACCGCCGGAAGCGCCGTCAGCGTCATCACGGCAAACTGCACCGCGTAGTTGGCGGAGTACTGCCCCTGAAACTCCAGGATGGAGAAGGGCAGCGTCTTCCAGACGGCGCTGCGAAGGTACGTACTCGCCATCATGAACTCGTTCCAGTTGTTCAGGTAGGTCATGATGGCCACGGTGACCAGCGACGCCTTCAGCATGGGCGTGACGACGGTCACAAGCATCCGGTAGATGCCGCAGCCGTCGATCACCGAAGCCTCCTCGATCTCCCTGGGCAGCGAATCCATGAAGCCGCTGGTCAAAAACACGCCCTGTGGCAGCGAGAAGCCCACATACGGGATCAGCAGCGCCCACAGCGTGTCGGTGATGCGCAGGCGGTCGTAGATCATGAAGTTGGGCAGGAGCGTGGCGTGGATCGGAATCATCATGCCCAGGAGCAGGATGCTTCGAATCAGCGGCGACAGCTTCCAGCGCATCCGGGTCAGCGCAAACGACGCCATGACGGAGATGCCAAGAACCAGAAGCACCGCCAGCGTGTTCACCAGCAGGCTGTTTTTAAAGTATAGCAG